>JALOBF010000131.1 GCA_023228385.1 Bacilli bacterium | reverse complement strand
TCCGGTGACGATTTACCAAAAAGTTTGAATAATTGGCCGTACCCGGGAGACCGATTATTATGTAAATTAAAAGTTAAAGCCGGTCGGTTATTGGCAAAGCCCTTAATTAAAGAAGAAGTCCCGGCGAGGGCGGAGACGGAGCTTATTAAGGGGGTTGTGACTGCCTATGTAATTAAAATATTTGCCGCCGGTCTCCTGTTGGCGACTGAAAATTATCTTTTAATTTATGTGCATAGCGGTGAGCAGCGAAAAGATTATCGTTTAGGACAAAAACTCGATATAAAAATTATCGGCAAAAATGAAAATGGCTATCAAGGTTCGATTAAAACGTCGGTTATTAATCTTGATGGCAATCTCATTCTTGATTATCTTAAAAAAAATCATGGCGTAATGACAATTACCGAAAAAAGCAGCCCGGAAGTTATTTATCGAGTTTTTAAAATAAGTAAAAAGGCATTTAAAAATGCGCTTGGTCGTTTATATAAAGAAAAACGAATCGATATCCTTCCCGATAAAATAATTTTACTTAAAGCAAATTAAAGCAGATAGCAACCTTTGTCAGAGAAGATTAACTAAAAACGGACGGGCTAATACCGGCTCGTCTTTTTTAGGAAGGGGTTTCGGCCGGAGTTTTTATTATTTGAAATAATTTTTTTATAATTGCCGTTAAAACAATCAATAACGGTAGAATGACCTCAAAGACTAAATTAATATAAGGAACAAAAAAATATTCGCGAAAATGAAGAAACTTTATATAATTCTTAGCAAAAAATATTAAAGCAACGGTAATAATAATAAACATGATAAAAGATATTTTTTGTTCGTTTTTGCTTTTAAAAGTTTTGCCGAGAAGATGCTTTGCCCCATATAAAAGAACTGTTATCTTAATAAATGCCAGAATAATCATCAGATTAATAATTAAGATATCAAGTCTTTGGATGAAAAAGACAATATCAATTCGTTTAGAAATCCTTAACGACGGTCTAATATCGAGAATCATCGCTTCCGGACCGAGAATAATAATATTATACACAGTTATTAAAAGCAAAAAAAGACCTGAGAATAATATTGCATAATAACCGTATCGATAATTTTTTTCTTTATTTTTTACATATTGATATATTATTAATAAAACAAATAGTTCGCCGAAAGGAATGGCATATGTCATTTGCATGGTCGGTTTTATAATCGGTTGAATTCCGTGTTCTAAAATTGGGAGAAAATAATCAAAATATAAACGATTGGAACTTAAAATTAAAGCTGAAAAAATAAAAAAAACAAAAACTCTTAAGTAAAAAAGGATTGATGCGGTTCGGGAAAAAACTTCTATTTCATGATAAAGACTGTATAGGACAATTAATAAAAGGGCACCGCCTATTATATATATAGCCATATCGGGAAGCAAAAATATCGAGATTACTTCGACAATATCTCTTAAGTTTAAAAAGGCAACAAACATAAAATATAGACTGTAAATAATAAATAATAGGACGGCAATCGGTTTACCGACCGTTTTTTTAATCGATGACGTAAAATCTTCATTATTATTGATTTTGAAAATCAGAAAATATCCGGAAAGAAGGATAACGGACAAAAATGGAGAAATCATTGATGGAATCCAGGCATCTTGTTTTAAGGGACGGGCATATAATCCGCGGATTAAATCATTGGCCATAATATATAATGATACAATAATAAAAAACTGCCCTTTACTAATCTGATACTTCGCTTTATCCATTCTTAATCTCCTTGTATAATTATCTTACTCGTATAAGTTCCGTTTTTACATTAATTTCAATTTCAATATTGGGGTAGATGTCGTCATATTTGTCGATGTTATTCTGCCAGTATTTCGGATAGTAACGATGAATTACTTCCGAAAAACGAAAAATATCGCTGTTATATTCTTTTTGTGTCTTTTTAATACAATCCTCCATCATTTTTTTAACTTCATAACTTGCCTTTTCGATAATTTCATTTATGTATTCATCGGTAAATTTGGTAATACCGGACATATCTTCATAGACACTCCCCTTTACATGACAGTTGATTTTAAACTTTGGTGTGTTATTTTCTAATAAAACTTTTATTTTGGTTTTGCTGGATGCTATTTCAAGCGTTACTACGCTTTCATCGTTTAATACGATTGTTAAAACGCTTTTTTTGATATTATTCATAATATACTGATACCCAAGTGATTCTTTTTCTTCAAGCCAACCGATTAATTTGTCTTTATTAAATACGGCTAAATTGGAAACAATAAAATAAGCATCAGGATCGATTGCTTTATTATTATCCCCCTTCGTGCCTTTTTCTGGATCTCCGATTACTTTCATTGAACCTAAAACAAAATTGGATCCTTTGATAATAATATCTGACAATAACTGATCAAGATTAGTGGTTAAACCTAAACCATAAAATTGATGTGAGTTTCGGATTTTTTCCTCAATGGCGATTCCGGGAATAAGGTCAAGCGAACTTTGAATTTTAAGTAAGTCTTCGGCTTTCCCCCCATCAACAACAATTATATTATAATTATGTTGGGTTTCTCGATAATTAAGAAAAGCATTTAAAAAAGAATAAATGCCTTCACGAGCAACATCTTCTCCGAAGGCTAAAACCCGAAAGTGGAAAAGAAAAAACTCTTCCGTAAAGTAGTTGGATGTTTTAGCCATCGCTTCAAACATACTGGCACTTTCAATTTTCCTGATTGCGACCGGAGCGATATCGATTTTTTTGGTTGGGCTTAAGGCATAGTCGTTAATTACTTGAAAAGTCACACTAAAGCCTTTCTCGGTTTTATCAATACCAATGGCACTGACAACGTTTAAACGGTCAATGTCTTTTTTATTACAACCGGCAAATAAAATAACAAAAAGAAAAGAAATAATAATAAGGGTTATGGTTTTTTTCATTTGCATTATCCTTTCTAATGAGGTAAAGCCGAGGATATATTTTTTTTGCGGTGAAATATTTTTCCCATGGGAGTACGTATCAGAGCATCTTTAAGGGCACTCGCAGAAAAAGGACTAAAAGGCGCAAGATAAGAAACTCCGAAACTGCGCAAACTGGTTAAATGAATTAATAAGACAATGGTCGCTAACATTATACCGAAAAAACCAAAAAATGCCGCGGCCAACAGTACAAAATATCTTAATACCGTAATTGTCAGGTTCAGTGAATAACCGGGTAAAGCCAAAGTACAAATCCCGGTAACGGTTACAACAATAACAATAATTGATGAAAATAAACCGGCGGAAACCGCTGATTGTCCTATGATTATCGCGCCAAGAAATGAAAGGGCAGAACCAAGGGGAGCCGGCATTCTTGTTCCCGATTCGCGTAAAAGATCAAACCCGATCAGCATTAATAGAATTTCTAAAAAGGACGGAAAGGGTACTTCAAGACGTTGACCGATAATATTAAAGAGTAAAGGCAGCGGTAATAACTCGGAATGAAAATGGATAAAACAAATATATAATGCAGGAAAATAAATCGCTACTATAAAGGCGCCAAAACGGATAAAACGGAAAAAGGTGGCGATTGTTGCTTTTTGAAAATAATCTTCTACCGATTGAATTGATTGTACTAAAAGAGAAGGAACCACTATAGCAAATGGAGTTCCGTCGACTAAAAGTATAACCCGTCCTTCAAAAAGATTGGCCGCCGCAATATCGGGCCTTTCTGTTTCATATATGGTCGGGAAAATAGTTGTTTGCTTATCTTTAATAATTTTGACTAAATATGTAGTATCAAGAATACTTTCCGCTGGGTTTTCCTTTATTCTTTGATCGACCTCTTTTATAACTTGTTCACTGGCTACTCCTTTAATATAAATCATCGCGCAATTAGTGTTCGATTTTTCACCGAGGATATAATTTTTTACCCATAGATTAGGCGTTTTTATTCGTCTTCTAATTAAAGTTATATTTGTAAGTAAAGTTTCATTAAAAGAATCATTAGCGCCTTTAACCGTGGTATGAGTACTCGGTTTTTCGACGGCTCTTTCTTTATGTCCGCGCGCTCCAAGTAAAAATACTGAGTTTATTCCTTCAATCAATAAAATGACATCACCGCTTAATAACGAGTTAAATAGATCACCATAGAAATTTACTTTTTTTACGGAGCCGATAGTTAAGTTGGTTTTATCAAAATAATCAAGTATTTCTTGTGATGTTTTCAGTTTTCCATCAACATAACGAAAATTTTCCGTAATCGTTTCCGTTAAAGCATCATAT
>JALOBF010000130.1 GCA_023228385.1 Bacilli bacterium | reverse complement strand
AAGCGACCGCTTCCAACGAAAAAGCATCGGCTACGGAATAATCACCGACCGTACGGCGGTGCAACCCTGCAAGATAAGCCGGAAATCCCAGTCTTTTCCCAATATCAACCGCTAAGGTCCGAATATATGTTCCTTTGGAAACCTTAGCAATAAATGAGAAACGGGCCGTATTGTTTTCATATATAACCGGCGTCGTTCTTTCCAAACGATAGACGGTTATCGTACGGGGACAGCGCTCGATTTCAATTCCCCGACGGGCTAATTGATAAAGTTTCTTTCCTTCTTGTTTGACCGCCGAATACATCGGCGGCGTTTGCATCTGCTTACCAAGCAAACTCTTAAGCGCGACATCAACGAAAAGTTCCTTTTCCACCGACTTGACGGCAACGATCGGCCCTTCGGCATCTTCCGTTTCGGTCGCAATCCCGATAATAACCTCACCATAATATTCTTTATCATTATCCATTAAATAAGGTGAGAGTTTTGTTGCCGTGCCGATTAAAGTTACTAAAAGACCGGTCGCCGCCGGGTCAAGCGTTCCGGTATGACCGATTTTTTTTATATTTAATATTTTTCTTAACTTTCCGACAACATCATGCGAAGAAAGTCCAGATGGTTTATTTATTAATAATATACCGTTCATAATTAACACCTTATAAATTATATCATAAATATACTAAAAACTAAAGAACGTAATCGGATATTCTTTATTTTATTAAAATAATGATAAAAAGCATAATTTCATTCGGCAAATTTAATTATATGGATATCCATCCCGATGATATACCTTTATTTTTATACCACAATTTAAAGATTAGCATTGAATAGTGATTTTTTTTTACTTTATATTATTTATTTCCAATAAAATCAACCGGTCATTCGTTTAAAATAATAGAAAGAAGGTATTTAAAAATGAAAATCAATAAATTTTTATCGCTCGTTTTCTTATTATTAATTTTCTTATTATTCGGCTGTACCGGTCCTAAACAAGTGAATGGGAGAGGCTTAAATTCAGTTAATAACCAGGAAGAACTTAAAAGTTTATTAGCTAAATCTAAAAGCAATCCGTATTATTCTCTTTTTGGGGAGTTTGCACTTGATTCCGCAAGAGGGCAAAGTCCGACAAATAATGCTGAAATAAAATCATCCAACGAATACACTAAAACTAATGTCCAAGTTGAAGGTGTTGATGAAGGTGATAAAATTAAAACCGACGGAAATCGCATTTATTCCATAGGCTATAATGAGCTCCGGGTTGTAGAAATATTAGATGACGGCCGGATGGAACTGATGCTTCATGAGAAACTTATTAATGAAGATCAAGTCAATGATGAAAACCAAATAAGAATTTTTTATAATTATACTTATTATGATTGTTTATATATTACCGATCAATATCTTGTGGTTTTAGGCCAGCTGTTTAGTTATCAAAACATTGGCATTGATAATGAGGGTATAGACATGATGTTGCCTTATCGTTCTACCAACTCAAGCATCGTTTTTATTTATGATTTAGAAACACTCGCTTTAGTTGACAAATACGAAGTTAGTGGTTTATTAAATACTTCCCGTTTAATTGATAATAATCTCTATCTGATTTCAAATTATACTCCATATTCCGATCATGATGAATTACGGCCATGGACTAAAAAGCAAAACCAAATCGAATTTATTGATTATCAAGATATAAAATATCTTCCGAATATGGAATATCAAGCCTATACAATTATTACTACAATAAAATTAAATAACCAGATTGAATACGAAAAGGATACATTTCTTGCCAGCAGTATTTGGGAACAAGTTTATGTCAGCAAAAATGCCATATACCTAGCCGCCAACCAATATGCATATAATATCTTTGGTGTTGCGAAAGATAACGGCAAAATAATCTCTTATCAATTTGTTGACGGAAAAGTAGTTTATGGCGGAGCCGGTTCATATCGCGGAAGAATCTATAATCAATTTGCCATTGATGAGTATGACAGTTATCTGCGCATTGCCACGACCGAAGGATGGCGGGGTAATGAAGTAAGAAATCGCCTTTACGTATTTGAAAGAAAACTGATTAATGATACTTATACCTTAAAAACTGTCGGTTTAATTGACGAAGGTTTAGGAAAACCGGGGGAAATCATTAGATCTGTACGCTTTTCAAAAGATAAAGCAACCATTGTCACCTTTGAACAAACCGATCCGTTCTATACCGTTGATTTAACTGATCCAGCCAACCCGAAAATTGTCGGTACCTTAGAAATCCCCGGATTTAGTACCTACCAACATCCATGGACCGATAATCTGATTATCGGAATCGGTTTTGATGCCGTCGACGGCATAACCACCGGGATGAAACTGTCACTTTATGATATCAGTGACTTTAATAATCCAATCGAAGTCGGTAAACCATTAATCCTAAGTAATAACTCATCATGGAGTTATAGTGAGGCCCTATTTAATCATAAAGCCATCTATATCGATAAAGAATATAATATGTTCGGTTTTTCCCTATACCGCAGTAATTGGTCTAATGGCTATTATTCTTCGACCAATGATTATCTGGTTTTTGATGTTGATGAAAGTCAAGAAAGTCCGATTCAGATTAAACATACTTTCAGTCATATCAATTACTTTACCGACGATTCAGATTACAGACAAAACTATTGGAATTATAATTTTAATATTGAACGGGCAGTAAGAATTAATAATAATTTATATTTAATCAGCGGCGAAGTAATCACTGCCCATAATATCAATGATGACTTTAATCTTATCGATGAGATAATATTCTTACAAGCAAATTAAATATAAATCCGGCGGAACCTAGAATAATCTATCAAAAGGTGGTATAATTAGTCATAGTATAGGAGAATAGCTAATGACTAATTACGATAAATACATTGAATCATTAAAATTAAAAGATGAAGAAGCTTTTGCGTTCATCTATCATGATACTAAAGCCTTAGTTTATTCAATAATACTCGGAATTGTAAACGATCGATCAGCCAGTGAAGATTTAATGCAGGATACATATCTGACAATGTTAGAGAAAATTAATCAATATAAATCCGGGACTAATTTTCGGAGTTGGTTACTGGCAATTGCCCGCAATAAAGCAATTGATTATTATCGGCGCAAACAAAAAGAAACTTTTATAGAACCCGAACAAGCGGATTTCATTCTCCCAAGGACCAATGCCGTCGGAGAAAGAAATTTATTGATATCCGATATTTTATACTCTTTAAGTCAAATCGAGCGAACAGTCTTCTTGCTATATATTGTTGATGATTTAAAACATCGGGAGATTGCGGAAGTATTGGATTTGCCCCTGGGAACGGTACTATGGCATTATAACAAAGCCACTAAAAAAATCAAAAAGATAAAAGGAGATGAAAATATTGGCAAAAAGAGATAAATACATATTTATTAAAGAAGAGATAAAAAAAGAAATCCCAAGCATAAATTTGAATCGGATTTTAGATCAGGCCAATATCGTACCCGCTTTACCATCAATTAAAGAAATGCCGGCGGTTTTACCGCTACGGAAAAGATTGTTGAAACCGGCTTTTACTTTTTTAACTCTATGTTTTGTTTTTACTTTTATTCTTGCGATTTCTTTTCGGAAACAAAATACCAGGTATGACTCTCCAAAAAATGCCCTCACGGATTTAACCTATCTTGAAAACTTCGGTATTTCCGCTTATAGTATAGTTTCCTTAGCTGATCAAAATCCCGCAATATTTTCTGATCAAACTGACGAACTCAATACAAAGGACCCTGATATCCTATTCTTAAATTCTCACCTCTATTTTGTTGAAACTCTTCTTTCCACAAATAATCATTTTAGTTTTACTGTCGGTGAATCAGATAAAACCAATTATCAAGAATTAATTATCTATGAAAATTTAGATATCTTAAATAATAAAAAAAGATATTACATTTATTTTAATGAAACCCAAGAGGCGGACCGGATAAAACTGGAAACCTTGGTGGTAAAAGAAGATAAGGAATACCCTTTACACGGATATATTAAAATCAATTCAGAAGAAATTATTACAGAATTAATTTATGCCATCAATGATAATAAGGATTCAATCCGCTTGACAAATACTTATAATGACCAAGGCAATTTGTTTAAATATCTGTTTATTCATAATAATGCAATCTATATCAGGAGTAATCTCTTTGCATATGATTTTAAACAAACAAGCTATGTATCATTAGAAGATGAACTTATGAATAAGCATTAC
>JALOBF010000129.1 GCA_023228385.1 Bacilli bacterium | reverse complement strand
GCTCTAAGGCATCGGCACACAGAAGTTTAGCCTCCATACTGGTTGGATTTGCATATATTACTTGTTTGGCAACTTCCGCCACCCATTGATAATCCCCTTTCTTAAAAGACTTTCTTGCTTTTTCTAAAACAATGTCTTCTCCGCCCATATACTCCACATATTTCTTTGCGGAATCTTCCGGCAATAATTTATTGAGATCAACCGGATTACTGTTGTACCACCCTAAATAGCGCTGATATACCGCTTTTGCATTATGGTTAATTGTTCCGTAAAATCCGCTGTTATACCATTCGGCGGCCAAACTATCCGGAAGTTTAACTATCCGACCGACATGATCAATTGTATATCCTTTATTAATTAACCTTAAGGTTTGATCATTTATATATTGATATATATCCCTTTGTTTTTCCAAATAATCGAGGCAGGACTTATTGCCGAAGCGCGGCCAATTGTGAACACCGAATACCGAGTTTATATCCCCGCCCCATAAATCAATCGCTTTTTGTAGGCTTCGGGCCCAGGCAACGGCATCTCTGATTTTGGCTCCTCTTAAAGTATATAAGTTATGGATTGAGGCGTTGGCATCCTCGGCAATACATAAAGAATGTTCATCTTTTATATATATAAGCATTTCTGATGGTGCTTCCGTATCCAAAGCCAAGAGAAATTCCATTTTAACCCCGTCGACTTTAAACCTTTCATATTGCTTGGTAATCTGATGAACCTTCGGGGTAAAAGTTACCGTTCCGATCGGCATACCTTTACCGATGCCGATATCAATCTGCCCTTTTTTATCCCGGAGCAATACGGAACCATATTGATAACTGCCGCGACGCCACCGTAGTGATCAACATGAGAATGAGTAATAATCACCGCACTTACGGGAAGCGCACCAAAATAATCATGGGCAAACTGGAGGGCAGCCGCGGCGGTTTCCTTTACAGTCAAGCAATCAATAATAATCTATCCGGCATCTCCCCGAATCAATGTCATATTGCCGGCATCAAAACCTCTTACTTGATATATATTATCCGTAACCCGAAACAATCCGGCCTTTAAATTCAATTTCCCCTGATTCCAGAGTATGGGATTAACCGTATCCGGCATCGAATCACTCAATAAAAAAGCATATTTACTTAAATCCCATACGGGAGTAACCGAATTTTCACCTTCAATTACGATTAAGCCGGCATCATCAAGCATTCCCCTTTTTATAAGTTTATATTCTTTTCTAATTTTGCGCCAATTCATCTTCTTAAGAGTAGCTCTATTAATTAATACGGTTTTCCTCGTCGCATCTTTTCTTATATCATTTACTGTTTTTTCTTGCTCACCAATAGTGTTTGACTCCATAATAACACCTCGATTATTTATCTTTATACTAATATACTTTAATATCGATTAACTCTTAGCTATCGAATATAACTACAAAAAGAGGTTGACTATAATGTTAAAATATGGTATCATTTATTGTATTTCATTTACTATGTGATATTCAAGATGCTAACAGCAATATTATATCGGATTGGGCTTTAACAGATAAAATAGCATCTTGTTCACGATATCAGTTTAATAAAGATACTTACAGCAAATTCTAAAATTCGATTGAAAAAAAACCGTATCTTGAAATTAAACTATAACTAAGGAGAGGATTAAGATGGGAGAAAAGTTTATTGATGCCCTGAGGCAGGAAGATAATTGGAAGCAAACAGAAAACTATCAAGACGCTTTAAAATCAACATTAAACGATTTAGTTGATTTATTCGGAACCATCGGAGCGCTTAGGAATAGAGGAGAATCCGACATTATTCATATGTTTTCTAAGGCTTTTGCCCAGGATAAATTACTCGCCATGAAAATGTTGTTTTATGCCAGAAACATCAGAGGTCTTGGCCTTGGTGAAAGGAGAACATTTAGAATTATCACTAAATGGCTGGCAACAGTTTATCCCGATACTTTACGGAAAAATTTACAATTAATTAGTTTTTTTGGTCGTTGGGACGATTTATATGAATTCGTCGGAACACCGCTTGAAAAAGATGCTTTTACAATCATTAAAGAACAATTTGATAAAGATATACAGGATTGCGATGATGACAAACCCATTTCACTACTTGCTAAGTGGTTAAAATCGATTAATACATCAAATGAAGAAAGTAATAAACTCGGCAAACTCACAGCAAAATATTTGGGCTTAACGGAAATGCAGTATCGAAAGACTTTATCGAAATTAAGAAAACATTTAAAAGTTGTCGAAAAAGATATGTGTTCAAACGAGTGGGAAAACATTGATTATCCCACCGTCCCTTCAAGAGCGATGTTAATTTACCAACATGCTTTTTTAAGGCATGATTTAGAGCGATTTACCGATTATATGGAGAAATTAAAAACAGATGAAACTTCTATAAGAACCGCCACTTTATATCCCTATGATTTAGTGGCAAAAATTATAGATTTTGATAATTCTTATGATTATTTTTCGGCTGAATATAATGAAATAATTGAAGCTCAGTGGAAAGCTTTACCTAATTATATTGAGGGGGAAAATAATATTTTAGTTATGGCCGACACCTCGGGTTCGATGTTTTGGGCTTACGGTCAAAATGTAAAACCGATTAATATCTCAATCGGTTTGGCGATTTATTTTGCGGAAAGAAATAAAGGGGTATTTCAAAATAAGTTTATTACTTTTTCCAGAAAACCGAGCTTTGTTGAGTTAAAAGGAAATACTTTGTCGGAAAAAATCAGATGTATTCCCCGTATTGTAGAAAACACCAATATTGAAGCGGCATTTAACTTGGTTTTGAAAACAGCAATTAAAAACAATTTAAAAAATGAAGATTTACCGAAATCAATTGTCATTATCAGTGATATGGAATTTGATGAATGCCAAACGGACAATTCGGAAAAGCGTTGGACTTTTTACGATGCGATGAAAAATAAATATAAAATGCAAGGTTTTCAAATCCCCAATATCGTATTTTGGAATGTTGAAGTGAGAAACAATACATTCCATACGTATAGTGATTATGAAGGTGTCCAAATTGCCAGTGGGGCTTCTGCTTCAGTTTTTAAAGCACTTTTAAATAATGAAAATTTGACCCCCGAGCGCTTTATGCTGGAGGTCTTAAACGATCCGATTTTTGACTGTATCATAATTTAACATATTTAATAAAAAAAAATAAAAAGTTGTCCTTTTAATAATGGACAACTTTTTTAATTCCCTAGAGTTTATCTTGAATAAAAAACAAACATTAATCAATAATATTTATAAATAATTTAATGGAGGAATATAATGCTTACAACATTTAAAGCATATGCTAAAAAAACGCCAATGGGATTACAGGTTGAAACAACCGCTCGGAATTTCAAATTTATTTTGGATGAACCCACCGAACTGGGTGGTTCCAACACCGGAATGAACCCGGTAGAGGCCTTATTATGTGCATTGGGAGCATGTCAAACAATCGTCGCTTTTGCTTTTGCGAAAAAACATAAAATAAATTTAGATGGTTTTAAGGTTAAACTTGAAGGCGATTTGGATCCCGACGGGTTTCTGGGTTTAGCCGATGTCCGTAAAGGCTTCCAAGAAATTCGTTTTGAAATGCATTTTAAAACCGATGCATCGCAACAAGAAATTGAAAAATATGCCGATTTTATCGAAGCTACATGTCCGGTAGGCGATTGCTTAAATTATGGAGTAAAATTGGTTAAAAGCGGTGTAGTTATTAATAAATAAGGCTTGGTTTTACTACATCCAACATATATCACTTGTTTATTATATTCCCGATTAATACTGGTATCATTATATTGTGGCATTCGATACATTAATGATTCAAACTATATATTCGATAACAATCAATTTAAAAATGACCCGATTAGTCGGGTCATTTTATTAATCTAGCGCTTTAACTATTTCTGTCTTTAACTTTGTTAGATCCACAGTTTGCGGATTATACAATACTCTAACCGAATTGATTAAAGGCTTAAAATTCATAGTGTCCAGCAACTCAGCTATTTGATTAATGCTTTGACCGCCCCAACCGTAACTGCCAAAGGCAATGTATTCTAGATCAACCGGAGCTAAACCTTTTAAATAATACAAGAAAGCAGCAATAGAGGGTAGCATGGTATTATTAAAGGTTGAAGAGCCAACAGCAATATATTTAGCATCAACAATTTCCGTTATTATATCTGATTTTTCCGTATCATTAATATTATATAACCGTGCCTCTATATTTTTCTCCATAAAAGCTTCGGTAATAGTTCGAGCCATTACCGCAGTATTACCC
>JALOBF010000007.1 GCA_023228385.1 Bacilli bacterium | reverse complement strand
ATGTTATACTATATTACAAAATAATTTGGCTTAGATTACTTTATATATTACTTAAATAAACCAAGAATATCATTAAAAGTTACAAATACCATAAAAGCTAAAAGCAACAGCATTGTTACCGTTATTAATGCGGTTTCTACTTTTTGATTCGGTTTCTTGCCGGTTATCGCCTCATAACCTAAAAACACGAGCCTTCCTCCATCTAATGCCGGGATCGGCAATAAATTAAGCAAGCCGACATTTACGCTTAATAAACCGATTAAAGCAAAAATATTAACAACTCCTTGACGCATTACTGATCCGATAATTGCGGCAATGCCAACCGGACCGGAAAATGCTTTAATTGTAACGGTTTTATCTTTAAACAAAAGATAAAAAGAATCATATATTGCCGTAAAAGATTTAATTGTCCGTTCTCCGCTATAGATAAAACTTTTTAATAAACTAAACTTATAAATAGGGTTAATACCAATTTCAATTTTTACAATCGGTTCACCCAATGCTATTATTTGTTTTTCCATAATTGCTTTACTATAAGGTCTAACCGTAATATCTTTTATTTCATCGTTTCTGATTACCTTTAAACTTATTTTTTCTTTGGGATCTTCACCGGAAAATTCAGTAAGTTCTCTATACATGTTAGTGAGTTCTAAATAACTTACGCCATTTATCTCAACAATAATATCACCATCATTAAGCTCTTTATTATTAGCCATCTCGTTTTCATGCTTATTAACTTTAATTACTTTAATTCCTTGTCCGGTAAATTGTCCAACGGTATCAATATTATATATTTTAATTTGCGGATTAACAAAAACAGTCTTATGCGTATCGCCTTGATTGTATTTGACTTCAATCATATCAGTTTTACCGGTAGTAGTATACTTACTCATAAAATCAGATATATCCGACCATTCATTTATTTCAACAATTAAATCACCGGCTTTTAACTTGGTAATTATATCTCCAGTTCTTAAACCCGCTTCATAAGCAGGGGTTGGATTAACTTTATCCATATCAATAAATGAAACTGTTGAAGTTGAAAAATCAGGAAAACCCTGGATTAATCCGGCAAGAAAAAATACAACCAATGCCAGAAGAAAATTCATCAACGGACCGCCAAACATAACCATTGCTCTTTTCTTTTTACTCTTGGCGCCAAGCGTGCGGTTATATGGAGCAATCTGCATTTCCGTTTTTCTTTCGTAAATAATCGCTTGCGGATCAACCGGATAACGGATGACATTACCGTTTTCGTCAACATCCATATATAAATTGCCGGTTTGACCTTTATCATATAAATCATATCCGACAATAACATATTCAGGGTAATTTATTTCCGGATTATCAAAATCAAGGTAAAAGCCTTTAATCACGCCTTTTTCGATATCGAGTTTAACACGTGAAATATTTGCAAAGGGATCTCCTTCGAATTCTTCACCGGCAATCGCACAAAATCCACCAATCGGAAAAGCACGTAAACTATAGACCGTCTCACCCTTTTTCTTTTTTATTAGTTGAGGCCCCATTCCAAACGAAAACTCACGAACAAGAATACCTGCTTTTTTCGCAAATATATAATGACCGCCTTCGTGCACAGCGATAATAATACCTAAAATTAAAATAAAACCAATTAAAATATAGAAAAATTCCATATAACCACCTCGTTATCAATTTAATATTCTGCCCTTCACCTTTTTATTAACTGCTAAAATATCCTCAAGTGACGGGTTTTCAATGTTTTTAATATCATTAAGTGCCGTCTCAACGATTGTTTCGATATCAAGAAAACTAATTTTTCCATCCAAAAATAGTTGTACGGCTGCTGCATTGGCAGCATTATATACTGCCGGCATAATTCCATTCATTCTTCCGGCTTTATATGCCATTCTAAGTAATGGGTATCTTTCAAAATTCATAGGGAAAAAACTTAAATTTTGAATTGTTTCTAGGCGCAATTGAGGAAAATTATTTTTAACGCGCTCGGGATAATAAAGCGCATATTGAATCGGAATACGCATATTAGGAAGCGACATTTGAGCCATGATACTATTGTCCTGAAATTCAACCATTGAATGAACAATGCTTTCCGGATGAATTACGGTTTCAATTTGCTCATATCCTAAACCAAAAAGAAAATGGGCCTCAATAACCTCCAAACCTTTATTGGCCATTGTAGCACTGTCGATTGTAATCTTCGCTCCCATTTGCCAATTAGGGTGACGCAAGGCTTCTTTAATTCCAACTTTTTTTAATTTATCTCGTGACAAATTGCGCAAAGAACCGCCTGAGGCAGTAAGAATTATTCGCGCTACCTCATGATTATTTCCGGTCTTTAAACATTGGAATACCGCACTATGTTCACTGTCAATCGGTAATAATATCACTCCTGATGCTCGGACCAATCTTGTAATAATTTCACCGGCCATTACCAATGTTTCTTTATTAGCAAGTAATACATTTCTTTTCTTTTTGATTGCAGCTACCGTCGGTTTTAAACCGGCAGAACCAACAACGGCATTAACAAGATAACCTCCATCATTAGAATATGTTGCAGCTTTCATTAAACCGTCTTCTCCATAACCAAAAAGCACATCAGGAAACTCATCTTTTAATATTAACATATTATGTAAATCGCCAACAGAAACATATTCAGGATGAAATTCAGCAATAATTTTTCTGCCTAATGCGATATTACTGTGAAAAGATAAAGATTTTATTTTAAAATCGGTTTTTCCCCTAATAACTTCTAACACTTGTTGTCCGATTGAGCCGGTTGCTCCTAATAAATAAAGGTTTTTCATTATTTTACCCATATAATAAATAATTGTAATACTTGAACCATAATATAAAAACATGCGCCTGAAAATAATAAACTATCGAAACGATCAAGGACACCGCCGTGACCGGGGAATATTTTTCCAAAATCTTTTATTCCATAAGTTCTTTTCATCTTCGAGGCCACCAAATCGCCAATCTGTACGGTAAATGATAAAATCAATGAAAATACAAAAGCAACAATAATAGAAACTAAAATTTGCATAAGGCCGTCGGGAATAACAATCTGAAACAAAAAAATACAAATTACCCCAACAATACTACCGGCAATAAGTCCGCCGATTGCACCTTCTACCGTCTTTTTCGGACTGATATCGGGGCACAGTTTTCTTTTTCCCCATTTGCGTCCGACTAGATAAGCAAAGGAATCGGTTGCAATTGTAATCGCATAAAGATAACCGAAACTCCGGCCCCCTTTTACAATCAAATTAATTTTTGCCGGTTCAAAGGGTACCAAATATCTAATACTGATCACATATCCAAAAATTAATCCGGTATAACATAAGGTAATAACACAATTTGCAATATCGTTTGCGGAAGAATTTTTTGTAAAAATTACTAAAATTATCGAGATAACAATAAAAGCAATAAATACAACTGACACTAAAAAATGATAGATAAAATTTTCGTATGTCTCGGAGCTAATATCAAGACCGCGAGTTGCTGAAAAGTAAACGGTATAAGTCAGTATACCTGAAAAGACGGGAATAATATATCTTAGTTTGTGTAGTGACGGCGATTTCATATAAAACATATTCAT
The DNA here is from genome assembly GCA_023228385.1 of Bacilli bacterium. Lineage (GTDB taxonomy): Bacteria > Bacillota_I > Bacilli_A > ML615J-28 > CAG-698 > UBA3946. The sequence goes on along the minus strand of JALOBF010000007.1, from coordinate 21,781 downwards.
CATTTCGTAAGAAGCGGTTACACTTAAAAAAATCCCAACAATCAAAAATCCGACTTCAGCAATCGTATGATCTATCGCAATAAGAGGAATAATTATTGCTAACAATACTGCTCCGGTAATAATTCTCGTTTTCATTTAATGCCTCCGTATCTACGATCGCGTTCACTGTATTCGCATAATGCTTTAATATATTGCTTTTTATTAAATTCCGGCCATAAAACATTTGTAAAATAAAGTTCACTATATGATAACTTCCACAACAAAAAATTACTTATTCTTTGCTGGCCGCTTGTTCTAATTAACAAATCCACATCAGGAATATTCTTTGTATATAAATATTCCTCAAATTTTTGATTATCGATTTTTGATATCCCTTCCTGCAGTAAACGATTAACTGCCTGTATAATATCATCCTTCCCGCCATAATTCAAAGCAACAATAAATGTCATTCTCTGATTATTGACGGTTTCGTTTTCATATTTCATAATTGTTTTTTGTAAATCTAAAGGTAAACAATCTCTTTCACCAATACAAAGAAATTTAATATTACCCTTATAAATTTCTTTTTCATTGGAGCGCAAAAACTCCATAGGCAACCGCATTAAATAATCAACTTCTTCTTTAGGACGGGACCAATTTTCAGTACTAAAAGCAAAAACAGTTAAATATTTAATACCTATTTCGTTGGAAAAAAGAACAATATTCCTTAACGCTTGGGCTCCTTGGCGATGTCCGAAATTACGGGGTAAACCGCGTTTTTTTGCCCATGTTCCGTTTCCATCCATTATTATTGCAACATGTTGTGGGAGTTTAGTAGTATCTAATTCAACATCTTTCATTTTTAAATCTCCATTCATATATTATACACCAATTTTAAGAATTTTTCTATATATAATTTTGCTTTTTGAAAAACTCAATAATATTTGCTCACAATTTTGGATGTAACAATCATAAAGCATTACCTTATATGATTCTGGATATTTATAAATGAAAAAATAATGGAAATAGGTAAAAAAATGAAATATTGTCATTGTGACTTGATCTTAATAAAAAAACCGCATTTAAAATGCGGAAAATTATCATGAATATATTAATAAGGTTCAACCTGTAATTGGAAATAAGCTTGAGGATGCTCACATACCGGACAAATCTTAGGTGAAGATTTACCAACATGAAGATGGCCACAATTAGTACAAATCCAAACTGTTTGCTCATCGTCCTTTTCAAAAACCGTATTATCTTCAACATTGGCAAGTAACGCTCGATAGCGTTCTTCATGGTTTTTTTCGATTTGAGCTACTCCTTCAAATAGTTTTGCTATTTTTGTAAATCCTTCTTCATATGCTATTTTTGCAAATTCCGCATACATTTCGGTCCATTCATAATGTTCGCCGGCAGCAGCATCAAGAAGATTTTCTACCGTGGTCGGCATCCCGTTGTGAAGCAGTTTAAACCATATTTTCGCATGTTCTTTTTCATTATCAGCCGTTTCGTTGAAAATATTTGCAATTTGTACAAAACCTTCTTTTTTAGCTTGCGATGAATAAAAAGTATATTTTGTTCTAGCTTGAGCTTCACCTGAAAAAGCTGTCATTAAATTTTTTTCTGTTTTTGATCCTTTTAATTCCATAAATTCCTCCTGAAAATTAAATTTATAATATAATTATAATAAATTGTTTTATCATTTGCAACCGATATGCTTTAAATTATATCTCCATTATTGCTTTTTCTTTTTCTTTTATAATCCCATCTATTTTATCAGTAAACTTATCGGTGAGTTTTTGAATATTATCGCTTTCTTTTTTTAAATCATCTTCGGTAATCTGAGAATCTTTTTCCATTTTTTTAATCTGATCCATCATCTCGCGGCGAATATTACGAATAACAATTTTATAGTTTTCCGCCATTGCCCTTACTTCTTTAACTAAGTCTTTTCTTCTTTGTTCGGTAAGGGGGGGAAAGTTAATTCTAATAACAGTTCCGTCATTAATAGGAACTAAATTCAAATCTGCTATTTGAATCGCTTTTTCAATATCCTTTAAAATTGTTCGGTCATAAGGTTTTATCATTAGTGTTTGCGCTTCGGGCACTGAAATCGAAGCAATTTGATTTAAAGGAGTATTTACACCGTAATAGGCAATAGATACATTATTTAAAATTGAGGGATTGGCCCTTCCCGTTCTTACTAAACCTAAATCTTTTTCCAAAACACTAATTGTTTTGATCATCTTTTCTTCGCCTAAATCAATAAAATTTTGAGGCATGATTTTCTCCTTTCTCCTATTTATGATTTGTGATTAAAGTTCCGATTGAAAAATCATTAACAGCACGAGCAATATTACCTTTAACATTCATATCAAAAACGAATATATCAATATCGTTTTCTTTGCATAATGTTGCTGCCGTCAAATCCATTACATTCAAATGTTTGTCAAGTACCTCTTGGTGGGTTAATGTTTGATATTTTTCAGCTCCGTTATGACGTCGGGGATCGCAATCATAAACGCCATCTACTCCGTTTTTTGCCATTAAAATAAGATTTGCACCTAATTCAGCACTTCTAAGTGCCGCAGTTGTATCCGTCGTAAAAAAAGGAATGCCATTACCGCCGCCAAAAATAACTATTCTATCTTTTGATAAATGAGATAAAGCCTTTCTTCTAATATATGGTTCAGCAACAGCCGGAATTTGTAAGGAGGTCATAGCCCTTGTATCCAATCCTAGTCTTTCTAACGCATTTTGTAATGCTAAAGCATTTAAAATGGTTGCCAACATTCCCATATAATCTGCACTTGAACGGTCCATACCAGAATCAAAGGCATCCCGACCACGCCAAATATTACCGGCACCAACAACAATAGATAACTCCACATTACCCAAATCATACAAGGCTTTAATTTCATCGGCAATTTCGTTGACTTTACGGTGAGAAATACCGATTTTGTTTTCACCAGCTAAAGCTTGACCGCTAAGTTTCAATACAATCCTTCGCTTCACTAAATCCTCCTGTTTTACAAAAAGGCACTGAACATTAATAGTGCCTCTTCGATTTTATATTTTTGCAGCCTCCATTACCTCTGCCACAAAATCATCTTTGCGTTTTTCAATACCTTCGCCAACTTCAAGACGTAAATATTTTTTTACTGCGCAATTTTTTGATTTTAGATATTCCCCAACCGTTTGGTCCGAATCTTTGACAAATTGCTGTTCAAGCAAACATGCATTCTTAAAGTATTTTTGGATTTTTCCTTCAACAATTCTATCAACAATCTTTGCCGGTTTTCCTTCATTGAGAGTTTCTTGAGTTAAAATTTCTTTTTCTTTGGCCAATTCTTCGGGTTCAACCGAATTGCGGTCTAGAAACAAAGGATTCATGGCAGCAATATGCATGCATACATCTTTTGCCGCTATTTCATCTTCCCCATCGATAACATTAACAACAACAATCTTCCCATTCATATGACTATATGAACCAAACATTTGATTATCTGACTTTTTAAGAACGTTAACCCGACGTAAAACAATTTTTTCACCAATGGTAGCGGTGGCATTGATTAATAAATCATTAACCGTACCGGCACCCGTCTTCACATTTAAAGCCGATTCAGTATCTTGGGCTTCGCTGTTTAGCAAAGTGTGACCAATCTTTTTTACAAGTTCTTGAAATTCTTTTGTTTTAGCTACAAAATCAGTTTCGCTATTTACTTCAAATAAAACCGCTTTATTTACGCCAATAATAAAGTCACACATGCCTTCGGCAGCAATTCGATGAGCTTTTTTCTGGGCTTTTAATATTCCGTTTTCACGTAACCAAGTGATGGCTTTTTCGATATCGCCTTTGGCTTCGACCAAAGCTTTTTTGCAATCCATCATCCCAGCCCCGGTTTTTTCTCTCAATTCTTTTACTAGTTTTGCATTAATCATTTGCGGTTTCCTCCTGAATGTTTTCCTTGTTTTCTGATTCTTCTGCAACTGCCTTTTCTTCATTTTTCTCTTTGACCGGAGTATTTTTTACAACTGCATCTTCCGCAACTTTAACCTTTTTAACAATATCCTCTTGTTTTATTTTTTTGTCTTCTTTAACTGTCTCTTTTTCTTTGCCTTTGTCTTCTTTAGCTTTATCATCCCTAACTGGCTTTTTCCCTCTAAATACGGATTCCCTGGGTCTTCTATCTTTTATTTTATCTTCTTTTTCTTCATATAAAGCGCCTTGAGAGCGACGACTTGAATAATGTCCTTTTTTATCTTCAACAACACCTTCATCACTTAAATCAATAACAATCGGTGTTCCGCCTTGAGCCTCAACAACGGCATTAGCTAAAGTGCCGATAATCAATTTAATAGAACGAATGGCATCATCATTGCCCGGTATGACATAATCTACTTCATCGGGATCACAATTAGTATCGACCAAAGCAAAAATCGGTATGCCTTTATTTCTTGCTTCCGCAACGGCAATATATTCGCTTTTCGGATCGACAACCACCATAGCATTAGGCAATTGTCTCATATCGCGGATGCCGCTAAAGAATTTTAATTTTTTTTCTTTTTCCTTTTTAAGTAATATTACTTCTTTTTTGGGCAAAACATCAAAGATGCCTTCTTCTTCCATTCTTTCAATTTCAAATAAACGATTTATGCTTTTCCGAATGGTTTTATAATTTGTTAAGGTACCGCCAAGCCAGCGATGGTCAACATAAAACTGTTCGCAACGAATCGCTTCATCTCTAATTACCTCTTGCGATTGTTTTCTTGTACCTACAAACAATACCTTTCCCCCGTTTTGAACGATAGTATACAATGCTTTATATGCTTCTTCAAGCAAAACAACGGTTTTATCTAAGTCGATAATGTAAATACCGTTTCTTTCCCCAAAAATATACTCTTTCATTTTTGGATTCCATCGGCGAGTATTATGACCGAAATGAACTCCTGCTTCAAGCAATTGGTTTTTTGTGATGATTGACATTTTAATCTCCTTTTTATTTTGTTTTAACCGCCACAAACTTCATTAATTGCCGCCTCACCGGTAATGGGCGCACATGACGACAATCTCGTTTATGTGTGTATTTTATTTTACCGGACATATTATACCACAAATAAAAATTATATGCAAATTGTTTTCACAATAAAAATACTTTATTTTTCAGTACTTCCAAGTCCGCCTTTTCGAGTATTTACCGGCGTTTTTTCGTTATCAGATATTAAGTAAGAAATAAAAATACCTTGCGCAAAGCGCAAACCGGTTTTTAAAAACACTTCATTTTTACCGGCGTTTTCAAGGGCAATCATAATATGTCCTTCATTTTCCGAATTGTTGTAATAATCACTGTCGATGACTGCAACTTGATTAATCAATTGTAAATGCTGTTTTATAGCTATACTGCTTCTAATAATTATTAATAGAACTTCATCCGGTCTCATATAAGCCTTAATTCCCGTAAAAATAAGTTTTTTTTCGTTCGGTTTAATTTTAATATTATAAGGAATAAAGAAATCATAACCGGCAGAAGTCGATGTTCCGCGACACGGCAAATAAATATTATTATATTCATCAACGGTTCGAAATTTAATAAACTCATTTAATGATACTTTCTCAAATCCGCGCATTACTAATCCTTTCTCCGAGCTCGGGGATGATATTTTATGTATTCTTTTCTCAGTTTCTCTTTTGACACATGAGTATAAATTTGGGTTGAAGACAAATTGGAATGGCCGAGCAATTCCTGAACACTTCTTAAGTCGGCTCCGTTATTTAATAAGTGTGTGGCAAACGAATGACGAAACATATGAGGACTGACTTTCTGATTAATTGCCGCTTTAACACATATATCATTCAAAATAACTCGGACACCCCGGGATGTGAGCGGACCGCCGCGATAGTTTAAAAACAATGTCTTTTCGTCACTATTACTAGACCTCATTAATAAATCGGGACGGGCAAATTCTATATAATCGAGAAGGGCCGATTTTATACTTTGATAAATTGGCAAATATCTTTCTTTATTTCCTTTACCGATAACTATTATCGTGTTATTAAAAAAGTCAATGTCACTAATCAATAAACCACATAATTCGCTAACACGGATACCTGTTCCATATAACAATTCTAACAAAGCGTAATTGCGTTTTCCAATTTCGTTACTAGTATCAATTGCATTAAAGAGTTCGTCAATTTCTTCAGTATATAAATAGCTAGGTAATTTTTTATCAATTCGCGGCGAAGTTACTACATTAAAGTAATTAACTTTAATTATTTCTATCTTAATAAGGAAACGATAAAAACTCCTTAAACTAGACATCTTTCGTGCAATAGAACGAGCAACATACCTTTTTTTATTTAAATATGATAAATAATAACGGGGAAAATTAATTTCAATGTTAATCAATGATCCTAAATTATTCGTTTTTAAATAATTACTAAACTCTTTGATATCATTGATATAATTAAGAACTGTATGGGGGGAATAGGAACGTTCAATTTCAAGATAGATTTTAAATTTAAGAATCAGCTCTTGGTTAGTCATTGGCCTCACCCGCAATCGCTTTTATCCTTGCAAGTGACCGATTGGCATAAATCTTTTTTCTATCTGCCTTTTTATGATGACCATTAAGGGGTGAAAAAATTCCAAAATTGATATTCATCGGTTGAAAATTACGATTCGGAGTGGCTATATAATTAGCTAAGGCTCCGATTGCGGTTGTCCGACAAAAATCAATTAACGGTAAACCTAAAAGTAATCGGGCAAGATTAAACCCGGCAACTAATCCGGAAGCAGCACTTTCTAGATAACCTTCAACTCCGGTAATCTGTCCGCTAAAAAATAAATCGGATCGAGCCAACGTTTGATAATATTTATTTAAAAGTCGAGGTGAATTAATATATGTATTGCGATGCATTACACCATATCGAACAATTTCGCAATTTTCTAATCCGGGAATCATTTGTAGAATCCTTTTTTGCTCGGGAAATTTAAGCTGTGTTTGAAAGCCAACTACATTATACATTGTTTTTGCGGCGTCATCCTGCCTTAATTGAATAACAGCATAAGGCAATGCTCCGGTTTCAGGATGTGCCAATCCAACCGGCTTCATTGGCCCAAACAGCAGGGTATCACGACCGCGACTGGCCATTTCCTCTATTGCCATACATCCTTCAAAAACTTTTAGTTCAAAATCATGAGGTATAATCCTTTCGGCTTTAATTAATTCTCGATAAAAAACATCAAATTCTTCTTTTGTCATCGGACAATTATAATAAGCTGCTTCTCCTTTATCATATCTTGATTTTAAGTAAACTTTTGTTTTATCAATTGATTCTTCAAGAATAATCGGAGCAACGGCATCATAAAAATATAAATGTTTTTCACCGAAATATTTTTGAATATTATTACTGAAAGGAATACTTGTTAATGGACCGGTAGCAATAATCGTCGGACCCATCGGAATTTTTTCAATTTCTTTATTAGTAAAATTAATAAGCGGATTGCTTTTAAGCAAATCAGTAATAAAATCGGAAAACATACGACGGTCAACCGCTAATGCTGAGCCGGCAGGAATTTGTGAATAATCAGCCGCTTGCATTATTAACGAATCGAGAATTCGCATCTCTTCTTTTAATAAGCCAATGGCATTTTCAACCGATAAAGCACGGAATGAATTGGAACAAACTAATTCCGCAAACAAATCAGTCTTATGGGCTTCAGTCATTTTTTCGGGTCTCATTTCATAAAGATTTACGCTAATTCCTCGCTTAATTAACTGATACGCGGCTTCGCTTCCGGCCAATCCGGCGCCGATTATGTTAACTTCTTTTTTCATTTTTACCTCTTATTAAATAATAACTAGTGTTTATATTATAGCACGAACAAAGCCATTAATAAATAAAAACTCCTCAATCTAAAAAAAATCTTCATTATGAAGATTTTTTAGTAAACATTAATCGTTACTCCGGGAGCTAACCAAATATCTTTATTGGCAGTCAATAACTCCATCGCAGTCATGTTAGTGTTGGCAAGTATAGATTCAATTGTATCACCGGGTTGAACCGTATAACGATTATAAGTTCGAGGAATAAAAATTATTTGATTTTCTGCCAATATCAACTTGGATATATCGTTATACCTAACGATTTCATCAATAGGAATTCCCACATTTTCTGCTATTGATTCCAAAGTGTCATTCGTTTGAATAACATATTCTTCGAAATAAACAGCACCAAACTTGCCCTTCTGGGGAATAACAATAATCTGATTGGGATAAATAAGGCTTGATATTAAAGCATTGGCATTGATTAAATCGTTAACCGTAACCCCATGTTGCAATGCTATCTTATAAAGTGTATCCCCGGACCGAACAACATATTCAGTAAATGTTTGGTTTTGTCTTTCATCGTATATATGAAAAACATCGATTCTGTTCACACAATCACCTCATATTTAGTATACGAACAGATAACGAAAAATTGTAGACATAAACCTAATTTAATCGCCTTTTATCTTTTTGAGTAAATTGAAATAATAATTTGTTTTCCGAAAATCAACTAATTCTTCATCTTCATTAATCATTTGCTGCAAATCCGGTTTTTTTATTACTGCATAATAAAGACAGTTATGGGCATTTTCATAGTCCTTCAATAAAGCATAAAGGCAGCCCAAATTATACCAAAGCGCAGTATTATCTTTAAAACGGGCGATTCCTTCAAGCAAATAACGCCGACTTATCTTATAATCGCTATAAACATCTTTATAGATTAATGCGATATTTAAATGTGTCATCAGATAACAATTCGATTTTTTCGCTTCTTCTTTATAATATTTTAGCGCTGATTCATAGTCTCCTAATTTACCATAAATAACGCCGAGATTAAAGGTAACCATTTTTTCTTGCCGATTAATTTTATATGCTTTTAGTGTATGCTGTAAAGCCAAATCAAGATAATTATTTTTTTCATAAAATGACCCTAAATTCAAATTAGCCCAAAAATGTTCAGAGTTATATATTAAAGTTTTTTTATAATAATCATATGCTTTTTGCTCATTGCCATCATCATCTGCCAATAATGCAATATTAAAATAGGCCTGAGCAAAAGTATGATCATTTTTTATTGTATTTAAATATGCTTCTTCAGCTAAATCTCGTTTCCCCAATTGTTCATAGGCAAGTCCCAACCCATAATATCCTTGTGGTGAACCAGGAAAAACATCAATTATCGCCTGAAAAGCAGATAGGGCTTTAACCGGCATTTTATTGTCAAGATAAATTAAAGCCAAATCAATTAAATCTTCAACAATAACCATTTCTTTAAATGCCTCTTCATATAATCGAGCTGCTTCGTCCATTTTTTGTTGCCGGTAAGCTTGTTTGGCTTGAGCAATTAATTCATTATACTTATCCATCAAAATACCAGAACCATCATGATTACAGCAAAAACATTATTCAACAAATGAACACCCATTGGCATAAATATATTGTTTTTATAAAGTGAGTAACTAAGACTTAAAACCAAGGCCAAAGGAAAATACATAAAAAAGAAAATTGTATAATCATGAATTAAACCGAAAATTACCGCTGATAAAATCGTAGCAATGTAAATAGGAAATCTAAACGTTTTTTCAAATAATCCGAAAAGAAACTTTCTGAATATAATCTCTTCAATAAAAGGAGCTAATAAAACTGTTGATATCAACATCAAAAACCCCAATTTTGAAGCCATAAGGGCCTCGACACCTTCCTGATTTTCCGCTGTCCCTTCGATTTTCAACAACTCAAATAAGACAACCATTCCAACCGAAATTGCAGTTATTACAATAAACCATAAAACAATGGAAAGAAGATTATACCATAAATCCCTTTTAAATTCTTTAAAATCATTGATTAATCTTTTCCGTAAAACAATAATAAAAAGAATTGCAATAATTAAAGAAACGGCAAACTGAGTGAGGGCATAAATACTTAAAGTTGTCGAGGACATTTCACTGAGAGGCAATTCCAGTTCAGTTAGAAACTGTTCAAAAAAGCCGGGATTTCCCGTTCCATAAATAACCGCCGTGGTGGGGGCAACAATAGCCGGTAAAAAAAACATCAAGCCGAGTGATACAAGAAAAGCAATTAGATAAAACCAATTATCACTTAATGATTTCATAATTCTATCGTCCATAACAATCTCCTTCATCGATATATTTTCCAATTATTTCAGTAATAACTTTAATGTTCTGTAAATTAAGAAACCTGTCTTTACGACAATGGATATCTTTAATTTTATATTTCGCCCCTTTCTGTTCATAACTCATAATTCCGACATGGGAATAATTAAAAAAGACGAAATGATCAGAAAGCTCAAAAAGACTCCCCTTTTTAACCTCAAAGCGATAATTTTGAAATTTGAATTCTTCAGCTATTTTTTTTAAATTATCAGGAATATTATTTTTTTGAAATGAAATAAAACGAAATAACTCGCCACGGCCAACACAATCAAGAATAAGATATTGTTTTTTTAATAGTCTTATATTTTGCTTGCGTAAATAAGACAAAAACAAAAATGTGCCGATTAATCCATTTTCTTCGTTATCGAAGAACACATAGACAACCTTTTTATTGCTCAGAATTCTCATTAAATATAGTAGAACCAAAATTCCGCTGGTATTGTCATTTTGATTATTTTTATTTGCAATACTAAAAAATCCTAATAAATAAATCAAGGATAATAAATATAATCCGGTTACAATTGAAGCAATTAACGGGAAAAAGAAAAATAAAACAACCGCTACTAAAGGAATAATAATATTGGCGATATTAACTGCTACAATATTGTTAGCAATAAAAGGCGGTATTTTTGGCGGTGTATCATAATGAGCGCCAACAATATATTCAGCCGTATCCAAATTGCCGATAATAACATTTTTCGCTAGTTTTGATTGAGGCAAAATCTGATATTCTAATTTAAGTTTTTCCGCCGCATTTTTTAAGTAGCGGCGAAATACGGCTTTGCTTTTCCGATGCATTCGTTCCAGGAATGAAATCAGTTCATGATACAGATCACTAAGGATCATGATTTACCCATTGTTTTAATTTCCGCGCATATCATCTTAATAAAAGAATCGATTTCAACGGTTACTGTTCCTTCAGAGCGATAACGTCGATATGTAACTTGATCACTATTTGTTTCTTTATCACCGAAGACAAGTTGATAAGGTATCTTCTGTACTTGAGCATCACGAATCTTATATCCCAACTTTTCATCGCGGAAATCAACTTCGACACGGATACCGTTTTTAAGTAATAGATCTCTTATTTTTTCAACATAATGACGGTGATGCTCGTTACTAACCGGAATCAATATTGCTTGTATCGGAGCAAGCCAGGTTGGAAATGCTCCGCCGTAATGTTCAATTAGAATACCGATAAATCGTTCTAAAGAGCCAAATAATGCCCGGTGCAACATAACCGGACGCTTTTTTTCACCTTTTTCATTGATATAAAATAAATCAAAACGTTCCGGCAATAGCATATCGAGTTGAATTGTTCCACATTGCCAAATTCGATTCATAGAATCCCGAACCTGAAAATCAAGTTTCGGACCATAAAAAGCACCATCGCCGGGATTAATCCTAAACTCTCTATCTACGGACCGACAAGCTTCGGCTAATGTTTTTTCAGCTAAATCCCAAATTTCAACCGTACCGATATATTTTTCTTCGGGACGAGTAGATAAATCAATTGAATATGGTAAATCAAATACGGAATATACTTCATCGAAAAGTTTTATTAAGCGGCCGACTTCAGAAACAATGTGTTTTTCTTCCATAAAAATATGAGCGTCATCTTGAGTGAAATTCCGAACCCGAAACAAGCCGCTGAGGGCGCCACTGGCTTCATGACGATGAACTAAACCCAATTCTCCGATTCTTAACGGTAAATCTTTATATGAATGGATATCGTGTTTATATACCAACATCCCGCCCGGACAGTTCATCGGTTTTATCGCAAATTGACGTTCATCAATCTCTGATATATACATATTATCACGATAATTACTCCAATGTCCAGATATTTCCCACAATTCTTTGCTTAACATTATCGGCGTTTGAATAAACTGATAACCTTCCCGTGAATGAACCTTATACCAATAATCCATTAAGGCTTGTTTAAATATCATTCCCTTAGGTAGCCAAAATGGAAAGCCCGGACCAAATTCGCTAATCATAAACAATCCCAGTTCCCGTCCTATTTTTCGGTGGTCCCGTTCCGCCCGTTCTTTGAGCATATTTAAATGGTGTTCCAAATCTTCTTTTGTAAAGAAACAGGTTCCATAAATTCTTTGCAGTTGTTCATTGCGAGAATCACCGCGCCAATAAGCACCGCTAACATTTAACAATTTAAAATGTTTAAGTGACTTAGTGCTAATAACATGTGGACCGCGACATAAGTCAATAAAGTCACCGTGACGATAAATAGTAATCACATTATCAACCAGTTCACCAATCAACTCTCTTTTATAACGGTCATTAGCAAAAAGTCTCAATGCATTTTCTTTACTTACTTCAATCCGTTCAAATGGCAAATCCGCATCAACTATCCGTCGCATTTCAATTTCAATACGCTCTAAATCCTCTTCATTGAATCTAATATCCTTCCCGGGATTAATATCATAATAAAAACCTTCTTCAATGGCCGGACCGACACCAAATTGAGCCTTTGGATAAAGTTTTTTTATCGCACTTGCCATCAAGTGACTGCAAGAGTGCCTTAATACTGCCAAGGCTTCCGGCTTTTCCGCAGTAATTAATTCAAATGTTGCATCAACATTAATAAGCCGTGAAAGATCATAATCATTACCATTCACTTTAGCAAAAACCGATCTTTTTGCAAGTGATAAAGATATTGATTTTGCAATATCTAATGGCCGGACCGACTCAGCATATTCTTTAACACTTCCGTCAAGAAACGTTATTTTCATCATTATCACTCCTTATTTTTATAATAAAAAACGTCCTTTACAGAAAGGACGCATATCTACGTGGTACCACCTTACTTCAACAATTCCTGTTGCCCTCTTAACCCGATAACGTTGGGATTACGGAACATCTTTCGAGTTCGACTCTACGGTAGTAATTATTGAGTTTTACTTGGCGGCTTCCACTCTCCTGCCATCGCTGGGAGTAAAATAATTCAATAACCATGTCCGTTTCAAAGTCATTATTAATAATTATACAACAACTATATTGTCAAGTCAATTATATTATAACAAAAATTGTTTTTACAATGCATATTATCACTAATAGCGATAATTACGGTCATCCAATTCGACTGGATGCATTAAATAGCGAATTCTTTCAATAATTCTGTCGCTTTTAATTACATCAGTTTGATCTTTTGATTCCATAAAGTGTTTCCTTAGTAAATCAAAATTTAAATTGGATGTCATAAATACCGGTTTGTTGGACTGAAGCCGAAACTGAAGAACCGGCCCTAATACTTCATCACGAATAAACCCGGTATTATTTTCAGCTCCGATATCATCCAACATTAAGATTTCCGTATATTTCATTTTATTGATTATCACTTCTAACTCGGAAGTCGCAATGGAACTTTTAATAAATCTTACTAAATCTGGATAGTATGCAACCATTACATGAATATTGTAACTTGCTAAATCATTAGCTAATTTCAACATTAAAAATGTTTTTCCAGTACCAAATATTCCATGAAAAAAAATACCTTTAGTAAATTCTCCTGGTTTATATTTATTTTTAAACTCATTCATATATTTAAAGGCTAGTGCCCGTGAGTCGTGAATAATAAGTTGTTGATTATAAAAACGTTGAATATTGGGAAAGTGAAGCATATCAATAAAACCAAGATTTCCGCCGATATATTTTGAGCATTTAAAATAACGTAAATCTATCTTATCGTCTTCATATATCAATTCGGTTTGCATACCTGCGGGGTCCATTTCACAACGATTACCTTTGCAGTCTTTACAAATCCGATTATTTTCCATTTGAATAATAAATTTGCTGAAAGAATTTAAAAATTGTTCATCGGATAATTGATGATTGCGGCAAAATTCACGCACATTTTCATCGCGATACAATTTTTCCTTAATAATCGAAAGCGATTGTTTCATATATTCACCTACTTTGTTTCACTTTTCATTTTTGACAAAATATTATCTATTTCTTCCGGTGTTAAGTTTTCATCTTTCGGTAAGTCGGATAACTGTTTTTGATATTTTTCATACCAATCGGGTAAGGGCGTTACTTTTTTACCTTTTTGATATGAAGAAGAAGTTTTTGCTTTTTGTTCTTTGTTAATATGTTTTAAAGCATCAAGCGATGTTTTAATATTCGCTCGTGCCCATGTATTAGCTATTTTTTCAAAATAATTATATCCCGGAATTTCACCTTCTTTTTCATAGCATATCCATAAAATCATGATATTAATAACACTAAGAGGAAATTTAGTATTATTAACCAAATCTTCAATCATTTTCAGTTCGCTAACCGCCGGTTTAATGCCACTTAATTCTGTCAATAAATCAGCCGGTGTAACGGTTTCAATTTTTTCCAAAAAACGATAGGTATCATCATCGCTAAGACTTCCAAGAAAAGCATCCGGTTCTTGAGTAACAAACCGCGGTTCGGTAGTTTTATATTTCTTTTGATATAATATTCTAGCATTTTTAGAAAGGTCGCTATATTTTAAATCTTTATCGATAGTGATTGTTTTTTTAATAATCTCAATCATTTCTTCTTCGTTAAGTTTATACATAAAAGCTATATTTAAGATATTTTGTTTGAACTCTTCATCATCAAATAATTTTGGGTCTATAAAATCGGAGTTGAAACTTAATTTGAAGAAAATATAATCAAAATTATCATAATCGACTTTTATTTGCTTATCGTTGGTTTTAAAATTAAACATTTTTTCAAAAACATTTTTGATATTGTCTTCAGTTACATTATAAACTTGATCAAAAGCACGGGTGATATTCTTATAACCACGAGTGCTGATAGATTGACTTACTTTTAATTTATTAACTTCTATTTCTCCAAGTTGACTCCGTAAGAACGAAAACAGTAATGGGTGGGCCATAAACTCATTAGAAGACAACGGCGCTTTCACCTGATAAAAATATGCCTTTTTATGTTTATTATAATAGGCATCTATAAGTGAGACCGCTTCAAGTTTTGAAAAAGCTTGATTTAAATAAGAAAGCGAAGGGAAATTTAGAGTATCCAGCAATGTCTTAAATGTAATAGTTTCTTTTTCGTTTATAACACACAATAAATGATATAATCCAAAACCGTCAATGCCGATAATCGGTAAATACATCTGGGTAAGAACGCGATAATCTTCACCACCCAGATAATGATGTCGTTGTATTTTAAAGATGCCGTTGACGGTTAATTCCATAATATACCCTCCTATTCTTTATATAAGCTTACTCCTTTAAACGGTAATTTGCTGTCTAAATTTTTATATAATCGTTCGATAATCTTTTTCCCTAATCCACGCGGAATCAATTTATAAGTTGTTATTTTGATGTCAATCGCGGTTTCACTCATCCGTGGACTAATAAGAGTAATCGTCGACGTATATTGTGGAGCATGAAAAAAAACCTCATGATGTTCATCTAGCACCGCTTTAACTTGTCCTTTTTCCTCTTTAATCACTTTCATTACTGCTTCTTTGGCTTCTTCATTACGGCATCGATAATATCGGGTACGAAGCGAAGGAAGATAATGACTTTCACCTGTTTCAAAATCATTGGTAAAATAATCTCTAAACCTCATAATAACCTCCTTAAAATTGTCTTGAGTTGATGATAAGTATTTTCAATATCACCCCGATTATCAATAACATAATCGGCCCGTTTTCTTTTTTCCTCAATATCAAGTTGACTGGTAATCTTTTTGTGCGCATACTCCTGAGAAATATTATCTCTTTTCATTAACCTTTTCAAAGCCGTCTGATAATCTGCATAGACAACTATTATTTTATCAAACATTTTTTCGATACCGACCTCATAGAGAAGTGGTACCTCGACGAATAATATATCGTCTATCTTTTTAAATTCTTTAATTTTTGCAATGACGCGCGGATGAATCAGATGATTTAAAAAAAACCGATCTTCCTTACTGTGGAAAACAATTTCTCCTAATTTTTTACGGTTAATCTCATTGTTAGATACAATATCTTTACCATAACGCTGAACCAAAGCGTTTATTATATCTTTATTTGACAATTCTGCTTGTGCTAATTGGTCGGCATCAATCACCCGGAATCCACATTTCCGTAAATAATCGGATACCAGCGATTTCCCGGATGAAATTGTACCGGTAATTCCTATCATCATAATCACTATTCTCCTAATTCTAGTTTATTATGGAGTATTGGTGATGTCAAGTCTTTTTTGACAATTCTCGCAAAAATAAGTTCCTCGACCAGATAAACGAATTTTGCTTATAACCTGATTGCAAACTGGGCATTTATCTTTAGTATGGACCAATAAAAAATTTTGAAATCGACCTGAAACCTCATCCGATGCCTTAAAACTTCTAACCGTAGTGCCACCATATGCAATAGCTTTACTCAATACGGCTCGGGAATTCTCGATTAAAACTTTGATATTTTCTTTACTGAGAATTTTAACGTTTGTTGCCGGATGAATTTTCGACAGGAACAACACCTCATCAGCATAGATATTTCCCAAACCGCTTATGATTGTCTGATCCAATAAGAGACTTTTAATCGATCTGTTAAGTTTTGATATTCGGCTAGTGACATATTCCGGGGTAAGCAACTCATCAAAAGGTTCTAAACCGACCCTGTTCAACGGCGTTAATTGCATTATGCGAACGGGATCGGCAGTTTCAAATAAATACATTGTTCCAAATTTACGCGTATCATGATAACGCAATTCAATACCGTCACTAAAGAAAAAAACGATATGTTCATGTTTCGAATAAGGTTCCGCTGATTTTAATAAATATTTTCCTTCCATTCGCAAATGAGAAAGCATAATAACATTTTCAAAAATAAATATCAAATATTTACCTTTACGACCGATGTCAATCAACCGCTCATTTCTTAAAAGAGTAACAAAGTTCTGTTCGGTAACATTTTTAATAATTTTGCCATAACGAATAAGAACATCTTTAATAGTTTTACCAACAATTTGGCTTTTCAGGATGGTGCGAACTGTTTCTACTTCTGGTAATTCGGGCATGTTTAAAACTTTTCATAATGTATTCTAGTCGGATCAAACCGATTAACAAAACGGTTGGCATTTTTTTCTTTCGGGTAACCGACTGCTATTAAGGAAAATATTTGATAACAATCGGGAACATTTAGAATTTTTGCAACAGATGCCATTCGTTCTTCACGGGGGTAAATACCGCACCAACATGTGCCTAAATCCAAATCGACTGCTTTTAATAAAATGTTTTGTGTTGCCGCCGCAACATCCTGCGGTGCCATTAATGGTGCGGTAAGATTATCCTTGTCAATTAGTACAATAATAACTAAAGATGCTTCATTTAACATTTGAACATTTCTGGAAATAGTGGCAATTGCCTGTAAAGTTTCCCGTTCTTGAATGATGACAAAATGCCAGGGTTGTTGATTTCTTGCACTCGGAGCTTGCATTGCGGCCCGCATTAACAATTCAATCTTCTCTTTTTCGATTGGTTTGTCAAGAAAACTTCTGACACTTCGACGCCTGTTAATAATGTCCATAAATATACCTCCCTATTTTATTTTACTTCGGCCCAATTACGGCCAATATTAACCTCAGCCGTAAGTCTTACCTTTAAAGTTACGGCTTCTGTCATTTCCTTTAAAATGATTCTTTTCATTATTTCGACTTCGTCCGGTGAACAATCAAAAACGAGTTCATCATGAACCTGAGCAATCATCAATGATTTAAGCTTTGTTTCTGTCATTTTTTGGTCAATTCTAATCATTGCAACTTTTATAATATCGGCAGCGCTGCCCTGAATGGGAGCGTTCATTGCGGTTCTTTCGCCAAAAGATCGCAAATTAGCATTAGTGCTAACTATCTCAGGAATATAGCGACGGCGGTTTAAAATTGTTTTAGTGTATCCGTCAGTTTTTGCTCCCTCAATTAAAGAATCCAAATACACTTTTACTTTATCATAATTGTAAAAATATTTATTTATATAAATATTTGCTTCAAGCGGGGTAATATTTATCGCTTCACTTAACCCCCAAGCACTCATACCATAAATGATTCCAAAATTAATTGCTTTGGCGGTCCGTCGCATCTCTTTGGTCACCGCCTCTAAGTCAACTTCAAAGATTTGACTGGCAGTCAAAGCATGAAAATCAATTGACTCGTTAAAAGCTTTAATCATCTTTTCATCTTGGGATAAATGTGCTAAAACTCGCAATTCAATCTGTGAATAGTCAGCGCTTAAAATATAACCATTGGTAAATCGGGAAACAAACACCTCGCGGATAGACTGTCCTTCTTCAGTTCTAACCGGCATATTTTGAATATTGGGCTCAACTGCCGATAAACGACCGGTGGCGGTCAATGCCTGTTTATAAATAGGATGAATGAAACGATTTTCATCGATAACCTCTTTTAGGCCATTAACATAAGTTGTTATCAGTTTGTTATACGCACGGTATTCAAGCACATAACGAGCAATCGGATAATCAACTGCCAATTTTTCTAAAACGTCTGAACTTGTAGAAAAACCAGTTTTTGTTTTTCTTCCATGCGGTATATGTAACTTTTCAAACAAAATTTCGCCAAGTTGTTTCGGTGAATTAATATTAAATTGCTCATTGGCAATCTGATATACTTTTTCTGCATAGTCTTCAGCTTTAAAAGTCAGTTCCCTACCAATCTCATCCAAACGGTAAATATCGATCAGAAGCCCATTCAACTCAACTTTAGCCAGCACCATTGAAAGCATCAATTCAATATTGTACAACCTAGTAAGTTCCATTTTATCAATTTCTGATTTTAATTTTGTTTCTAGTTCTTTAATTATCAAGCCTTTATCCACGCTATATCGAGCGTATATATCTATTTTAGGTATTCGCATTTTTGTGTTTGCACCATAGATATTATCATAATAGGATAAATCATTACTGCAAAAATTGTCTACCGTTTTTTTAAAATCATCAGCAGCATAAGAAGGATTAATCAAATAAGCAGCAAGCAATAAATCGAAATCAACATTAGCAATTTCGATACCTAATCGTCTTAAGACAGAATAAAGCATTTTATAATCGTATGTTTTTTTTGCATAAGTTGGGTTTTCTAAATATTCTTTTAAATCTTGATTTTTTTCTATCATGCATTTGGGAAAAAATAAACTTTTTTTTGCAGTTACGATGCTTAAGCCTAAAAATTCACCAGAATAATAATTTGCGGAGAATACCTCGGCGTTAATATAAGCATCAGAATTAAGCATTGCTTTTAAATCAGCATTGGCATCGTTTATTATTGTTGGTAAGCTCTTTTCGCTCACGATTATTTCTTTTTCCATTCGTTTTAAAAATGAATAAAATTCAACTTGGCGAAAGAATTCAACAAGTTGTTCGTGATCATAATCATCAAATTTTAAATCATCGATGGAGCAACCTAATTCAACATCTTGTTTTAAAGTCGCAAGTTCTTTACAGCGTAAACCCATTTTTTTATTTTTTAAAATAAGAGTTTTTATCCGTGTAGGGAATTCTTCAATATGTTTAATAATATTTTCTAGCGAATGATATTGTTCCAATAATTTAAGAGCAGTTTTTTCACCGATACCTCTTATACCCGGTAAATTATCAGAAGGATCACCAACCATTCCTTTATAATCAGTTATTTGTTCAGGGATAACTCCGGCCTTATCTTGAAAATTATTATTATTATATTCATCAAGTTCAGCAATCCCTCGTTTCGTTAAATAAACTTTAACCTTATCATTTACCAATTGCAACAAATCACGATCACCAGTTATAATTCTAATTTCATCAAAATTTTGATAAAATTTATAGGCGACACTGGCAATAATATCGTCGGCTTCATACATATCACTTTCTTTTCTTTTTACATTCATAATATCCAGATATTGTTTAATGTAGGGAATTTGCATTTTTAACTCGTCGGGCAGTGGTTTGCGTGTTGCTTTATAATCCGTAAAGCTCTGATGACGAAAAGTTTGACTTCCGGCATCAAAAGCAACAAAAGCATAATCCGCTTCTTCAATAAGTCGGCGATGCAACATATTACAAAAACCATATAAGGCATTTGTATATACTCCCGCTTTAGTTTTCATTAAATTCCCAGTATAAGCCGTAGCATAATATGACCTAAACATTAGGCTATTGCCATCAATTAAAAATAGTATTTTTTTATTCATTGAATCACCTGTATTTAATTTATTGTATCACAAAATCGAAAAAAATGACATATAATTTTATAATTAAAACAAATAATAACAATATGAAAGGAAAATATCATTCAACAATAATAACACTCTTGATTTTTGCACTTTCCGTAATTTTTTTTGAAGAAAAGCAAGTAATCCAAAAAAAGACTTTTCTTGAAAATCATTTTAATCGTGAAGAAATATCCTATATACATAAAAACGATATCGATGTCAAAGACATCGAACCCTATCTTCAATATCAAAAATTTAACATTTTTAAATATCATCTCTATCAAGAAGCAAGAGAAAAATATAACTTCACTTATCTTGAAAGCATTAACTATGTAAACAATCCCGATTATTATCATTTTTATCACAATCCCCAAAAAGCTTTATTTGTAAACACTTCATATGTATTGGTAAATAAATGTTATTATTTAGACAAGGATTTTGTTCCTAAGGACTTAGTGAATGTAAAACTTTATGATATAGACTGCATTGTCCGTGAAGATGAAGAAATATATTTAAAAAAAGAAGTACTTGAATCTTATCAATTGATGTTTAATGCAGCTAAAGGCGAAGGTGTTGAATTAATGGTTTTTTCTGGATACCGCAGTTACCAAAAACAAAAAATTCTTTATAATTATGTGTACGGGCAAGACGATACCATCAGTGCCCGACCCGGTTTTTCTGAACATCAAACCGGATATGCTGTTGATATTAGTCGTCCTAATGAAGGTCTAACCGAATTCTTCGAACAATCAAAATCATTTTCCTGGCTTATGGACAATTGTTATAAATACGGATTCATCTTGCGTTTTCCCCACGATAAAGAAAATAAAACCGGCTATGCATTTGAACCGTGGCATTTTCGCTATGTCGGACCGATTGCTGAGGAAATCCATTTAAACAACCTAACGCTGGAGGAATATCTTTTTTCTAATTTGGAAATATAAATTCACTCATTTTTAATTATAACATAAAATAATTATGAAGGAGGGAAAAAATGAATATTAATCAACACAATCCTTATATCGGACAATGGATTCCCGGGGATTATCGCCAAGTTTCCTTTCAAAATACTGACGAAAGGCTATTACCATTTCTAACCGGGGCGTTGATTACTGCTCCATTGTGGGGAATCGGCAGATATCCCAGTTATATTCCATATCCATACCCTTATCCGTATTTTTATCAACCTTACGGATATCCGTTCTACGGCGGCTATTATCCCCGTTATCCCAGGCGACGTAGACCTTACTATTATTAAAAAAAAGAGAGCATGCTCTCTTTTTTTATAGTTGAGAAACTGAGTATTTGTGATATAATATATGAAGAATTGAAAAAAATGAGGTAATTTTATGAATAAAAAAAGACTAACC
>JALOBF010000128.1 GCA_023228385.1 Bacilli bacterium | reverse complement strand
GAATAATTAAAAAGTGCAATTATACAAAATAAAAAAGCTCAAAAGTTATGATTTTACTCATACTCTAGAGCTTGTTTTAACTTAAATCGGGTTAAAAACCCTCATTTCATTCGTTTTTGTCTATTTCAGCCTTAATACAACCGAATTTATTGTATCAAAGTAATTGGTCTTTTATGGAGCAGGTAACGAGAATCGAACTCGCATCTTAGCCATGGGAGGGCCACATAATAACCATTATACGATACCTGTAAGTATTAATATTATACAACAACAAAGATAAAATTGCAATAAAAAAAGCATGCTTGATTTAAGCATACTACTCATTTTTTAAATGGAGCAGGTAACGAGAATCGAACTCGCATCTTAGCCATGGCAAGGCCACATAATAGCCGTTATACTATACCTGCATCACGCATTGAATATTATACTACAAATCAATATTAATTTCAAGTGTTTTTTAAGATTTTATAAAAAGATTTGCATCTTAGATACAAATCTTTTTGTTGGCGTGCCTTAATAATTTGAATTGTTGTTTTTTAATATAGCATTGGATATTATTCTTTTTCCGGTGATTTAAGATTAATAAAGATAACCCGCTCACCGACAACTTCAACGGTTTTGATTTTAAAACCTTCATGCTCAATCGTTCGTGTGATTAAACGAGCTTTAACCGCTAGAGTTGAACCTTTTCGGCAGTTCTGACAGACCATCTCCGCCGCTACCTGCCATAACTGGACGGGAATAAAATCAGTATCGTATTCCCCCGTTTCCTGATTTTTAAAACCGCGTTGACAAGCCAAGACCATCCGAGTAGTTTTATATCCGTTTTCGGTGGTCACCAATTTCAAATCCTCAACCGTCCTACCGACTAAAATAACACTGTTCAGCATTTCATATCATCTGTTGATCAACAAATCCTCCTTTCCATGGATTACCGGCAAAACCATTATACTAAATGAATGCAAAAATTCAAAACTGTTAATTCAAACAATTTTTTATTTTTTTCAATACAATTTTCTTACAATAAAAAAAATTAATAATTATCAATTAAATAGTAAATAATAATATTATATTTTGATAGGTTTAGTACTAAATGATAAAAATTAAGATTTTATCATAATTTTTATTTTAATTATTTTATCCAATAATATCATTTGTTTTTTCGTATATATTAATGAAGAAGAAATGGGGTCCTTCGATGACTATACCAAAAAAATCACTGTTATTGTTTATATTATTTCTCTTATTAGCAATTACCGGATGTAAAGCAGAAACTTTTGACGGTCAATTTTTCCCATTTAATATTAAACAATCTTCCCTGTCAGATATTAAACAAAGCGGCAACAAAAGTGAAATTGCCATACCCCAATATCCAGAATATGTCGAAAAAACATATTCTGGATCGGACGATTTAATTAATTTCACAAATTACACTGAATTGGCGGAATATAATCCGGAGCTTGCCGCAAGTTACAAACCTGAGTTTTTTGAAACTCATAATCTATTACTTTTTTCTTATACCGAACGTTCAATATCAATTCAATTATCAGTGATATCCTTGGTTTATCTAGAACCGACTCTCCTTTTAAAAATATCACGAACGACACCGGAAATTCTTCTTTGGGCAATTCAACACTGGGGCCGCCTTATCGAATATCAGAAACCAAAAGGCGATATTAAGGCGGTCCGGGTTGAATTTGTTGAAAAGACAAATTAGATAAATGACAATATACCTTTCTAAATTAATAGGCCTTGATACATCAAGGCCTATTCTTTATTATGTATTAATAATTCGCAATAAATTTTTTAGGAAGTATCGTATAATCAGAAATTGCCTCAGGAACAAAATACTTGGCCAAAGGCACTAGTTCTTCACGGGTTATTTGCGAAAAAAGCTCAATTGCGGTAAAAATATCCGATTGCTTATATAAATATTCAAGATAACTAAAACCGATAAACTCAAGAGAGTTTAACGCTTTAAGAAAACCACCGAGAACCGATTTTTTAAAACGAATAAAAAGTTCGGTGTCGATCGTAATTTTGTTTAATGACAAAAGTTTTTCCTTAATATATGCGATAAATTGACGCGGTTTATGACTGTTGGCTTGAATTTTAATAAAGCCGCAGAAACCGTCAATAAATACTTCATAATAAAGACTGCCGTTTATCAATTCTAAATCGAGCATTTCCTGAAAAGCATCGCTGGTAGGCCCCAAAACAGCATCAATTAATATTTTCAGTTTCAGTTCGGTCATCATCGCTTGATTTTCCTTATATTTCTCATAAGGCAATTTAAGCCCAACCGCCACTTTCGGCATCATAATATCCATTTTAGCGTTGCTGCTGCTGCGGTATACCTTTTCATCTTCCACAAAAAAACTCTTTTTAATATCATGCGGCGGCGTAAATTTTTTAGATGCCTGATTAACCCGAATAAGATTAAAAATAGCTTCAATGCTGTTATTTTGATTGGTCATAATATTGTTAGGGTCGCCGACAATAATTAAATCCATATTGGAAGGATGATAAAAAGTATGATAGCATTTATAAAGATGTTCTTTGGTAATCTTTAAAATGGAATCAACCGTGCCGCCGACATCATACTTTAAAGGGTATTGTTGAAAGAGATTTTGCATTAAGCCTAAATGTAAAGCATCGTTGGGATCATCCAGATACATTTTTAACTCTTGAATGATAATGCCTTGTTCTTTTTTTACCCCTTCATCGGTGAAATAAGGTTCCTGGACAAAATCAAGCAATAGATTAATTCCCTCAACAATATTATTGGTACCGCTAAAAAGATAAGATGTCATCGTATAGTTAGTTGAAGCATTAGAATCAAGACCGTAACGGGCAAAAAGAGCGGTAGCGTCATCGCCGCTCGGAAGATCAAACATTTTATGTTCAAGAAAATGGGCGATACCTAACGGCATATCGATATATTCATTTTCTCCATATGGGACAAAACGATTAATGAGTGAGCCGTATTTGGTGCTGAAACAAACAAAGGCTTTTTTGAATCCCGGTTTCGGAATTAAAATTACCCGCAAACCGTTATCAAGTTTCTCGGTATAAACCACTTCGTTGATATTCTGATAAGTTTTAACCATTATAATCCTCACCTGCCAATAAGAAGATTGTATCAAGGTTGATGCCGTTGGCGACTTCAATAATTTCATTCGTCGTCACATTCTTTATTTTGTCGATGGTCGCTGTGACTGACATTTCGATATTATGGAGGTAATTACGTAAAATAAAAGTTGATATTTTGTATGGACTGTCCTCGATTTCAACTAATTCATTAATAATATTTTCTTTTCCGATTGAAAGCAAATCGCCGTTAATGTGACCTTGCTTATATAATTCTAACTGTTTTATAACTAAATCACTTACAAACTGATATTGGTTTTGGTCAATGCCGGCGGTAACAATCAATAATTTTACGTCATTAATTATTTGTGAAACAATATAATAAGCAAGAGAATTTTCTTCACGGACAACTCGTATTAAATCAGATGAAAAAGTTCCGCCGAATATGGCATTAAAAAGAAGCGAAGCCGCAAATTTTTCACTTAACGTATTAACATCAGTCCGAAATCCCATCAGCAATTTGGCTTGATTAATATTTTGCTTTTCAACAATTTCTTTTACTTTTTCAACATTTACTTCATCCTCCGATACCGTTGAGGTCGGTTTGGGGTTGCCTTTAAAATCATCAAGAATTTTTAAATGCTCGATCATTTCCTGGTTATCAAAATCCCCAGTTACAAAAATACTGACATTTTCATTATCAATCATATTACGATACATCATATATATATCATGAGCCGTAAGCGGCTCCAGGTCTTCCACCGATCCAATGGAACTTACCGAAAAAATTTCATTACGCGACATATTTTGTAATAGTTGTCTTAAAGCATAACGGCTTTTATTATTATATATATTTTTAATATTTTCTTTAAGCACTCTTTTTTGTTCTAGAAAATTTTTCTCAGAAAAAGCCTGATCCGTAACATTGGGATTAAAAATCACATCTTTTAGGAAAGCAAGGGCCTCGGGTATTAAGTTAGCATCACCGGTATATTTCGGATTTATCAGAGAAAAATTAAAAACCGTAACACTGGTTTTATAACTGGGATAAGTGGAAACAAGCAAAGAGGCATCATATAAATCATACAATTTATTGGCCATCGCTTTTTTTGTTGGATAAGATTTGGTTGCGATTGTAAGCAAACGGGTAAGCAAAGACCTTTTGGTGGCATTTTCTTTTGTAAAATCTCCTAAAAAAGCAATATCGATATTAATGGTTTTAAATTTATCGGTTTTAATAAAAGTCGTT
>JALOBF010000127.1 GCA_023228385.1 Bacilli bacterium | reverse complement strand
GGTTGTTTTGTATTCGTTATATTCAACGGTATTTGTAATATTAATTGTTAAAACCATATAAAAAATCGATTGTCCGGCAAAAACTAAGGCTCCAAAAATACATATTGTGTAAATATTAATTGGAAGGATAGGAATAAAACCCAGAAGAAGAAGAAGTAAATAGCCAAAACCAAGCAGAATAATACTGTATTTCAATAATTGCTTACGGCCAAATTTTCGACTTAAAACCGGGTAAAAAGATTGAACGGCAATATTACTTATGCCGAAGGTTAATACAAAAATTGTAACCAACCAGCCGTCATAACCGAGTTCAAGATAAAAAAAGTTGTAACCAAGAGCAATTAGCAGCCCGCTGCCGATATTATAAAGTAACATGGCCAAGACGACCCATAATAATTGATCGTTACCTTTAATGACACTGAACATCTTTTTGATTGAGACATTTTCTTCGGTTTGCTCTTCCAGGGATAAATCTTGTTTAACGCCAAATACGGTAAGACATTGACAGGCAACAAGGAAAAAGGCAATAACAATCGAGATTAAACTATAACCTTTAACCGCATCACCGACGGTAATTAAACTGACACCGGCATGAGCGGCCAGAGTTCCAACCGCCGCAAAAACAACTGCCAAGGTGGCGACACTGTCCCGTTCTTTTGGATTGCGGCTTAAAGCCGGCAGCATCGACCAATAGGAAATATCATTCATGGTAAAAGCGATTTCCCACAATAAATAAATAACACCGAAAAAGATTACAAAGTTCCAGCCATGATTACCGGTTGGCGCCCAATTAAACATTATAACAATTACAACTGCCGTTAAAACGGCGCCGATTAATATCCATGGTTTGAATTTTCCCCATTTGGTTTTTGTGTTTTCAATTATTGCTCCCATAATCGGGTCATTGACGGCATCCCAAACGCGACCGATAATCAATAAAATGCCGATTACCGAAAACTGAGCAACGGAAAGTCCCAATCCGGCATATTGAATATAGGTTATAAAAAAAGTGGCAACCAGTGTATAGGTCATATCCCGACCAATTCCGCCCAGACTATAACTTAATTTGCTTCGCCATGATAGCGAGGCGGGCTTTGTGTTTGTTTCCATTATTTCCTCCATTTGAATTGATGAAATTGCTGATATCACGATTATTATATCATAATATAAAAAAATCACCTAATATTTTTTAATAATCGATGCATAAAATTTAAATCATGCGGATATAATATTATTGTCATATGACAATGGATTCCGACGGTTACCATTTAAAACAAAAACCATGAGTTGCTCTTTTTATGCTTAGAGCAAGAAATCAAAACAAAGCATATCTGGCCCTCTTAATAGAGGGTCTTTTCGTTCATTAAAGCATAATCATCTAAAAAGATAATATAATGTGATATAATGAAAATAAGAGGAGGCAACTAAAATGAAAACAAAATTTTATCGTTGTAATCGATGTGGAAACTTAATTCTAATGGTCCATGATTCAAGGGTTAATCCGGTGTGTTGCGGTGAAAAAATGGAAGAATTAAAAGCGGGTACCGTTGATGCTTCGGTTGAAAAACATGTTCCGGCCGTCTCCGTCGAAGGGAATAAAGTCAAGGTTGCGGTTGGCGATGTTATTCATCCGATGGTTAAAGCGCATTATATTCAGTGGATTTATCTCCAAACAAAAAGCGGCGGACAACTAAAGTATCTGCAGCCTGATCAAGAGCCAAAAGCCGAATTTTTATTGGATAATGATGAAGCTGTTGCTGTATTTGAGTATTGTAATCTGCATGGATTATGGAAGCGGAATATTTAATTTATAAGGGATGAGTTAAATGATTGATTGGGTCCTGAAAATGATTGCCGATTATGGAATGATTGCAATTTTTATAATGGTATTCCTTGAATATGCATGTTTTCCGGTTCCAAGCGAAATTGTATTAACGGCGGCCGGGGCGATGGCCGTCGCTTTTCATATGAATTTTGGATTTGTTTTATTTTTCTGTACTGCGGCCGGGCTTTCCGGATCTGTTTTTTGTTATATCATCGGTTATTTTGGCGGCGCGAAATTAATAAAATTCCTTAATGTTAAATATCCGAAATTAAAATATAAAATAGACCAATCGTTTGATTACTATCGGCGTTTTAGTAACTTATCGGTAGCGACCGCCCGAATTATTCCTTTATGTCGGACTTATATTGCTTTTGTTGCCGGGTCCTCACGCCAAAAAATCGGGCACTTTCTATTTTTTTCTTTTATCGGCATTATGGTTTGGAATGGTGTTTTAATCGGTTTAGGATATATTTTTTCCGATAATATTCAAAAAATCAGTATAATCATAGCTGATTACAAAACGATTATCGGTTTTGCGGCGGTTGTTTTTTTTCTTTATTTCTTCTTTCGAAAACGGCTTTATGAAAAAACCTGATAAAACTTTCATTATTTGGGAATATTATATATGAAAAATCGGCAGGAAAACGTTTTATTATAAAAAACAATTTACAGGGTTGTTTTTTCATGATATAATATCCCGGAAAAGTTAATAAGTCGTATATATTCGATAATATGGTTCGAAAGTTTCTACCCCAATACCTTAAATGTTGGGACTACGACGACATTAGTATATTTACATTGGTATAAGCTATCAGTATGCCGACTAAGGTCCGGGGTGAAATTTTCACACGGGCTTTTTTTTGAACATATACCGTTAACTTGGGTAATGCGGCCGATAGCCGCTAAAAAAACAAGGAGGAAAAATGGAACAAACAAAAACATTACTTTATGGAGAACACGAAAAACCGTCGGGCGGAAAATGGTTCATATTAAGTTTACAACATGTGTTTGCAATGTTCGGTGCCACCATCTTAGTACCGCTGCTTACCGGTTTACCGGTTTCTGTTGCGCTCTTTACTTCGGGAGTAGGAACTTTAATTTACATTCTCTGTACTAAAGCGAAAGTACCTGTTTATTTAGGCAGTTCATTTGCGTATATTACGCCGATTGCGATTGTTTCGGGCTTTTCTGATAATCCTGATGCCGCTAATTATGGCTCAGCGTTAACCGGACTATTCGTTGTCGGCATAATTTATGCAATAATTGCTTTGATTATTAAATTTGCCGGCAAAGGGTGGATAGATAAATTATTACCTCCGGTGATAATTGGTCCGATGATTGCGATTATCGGGTTTGGTTTATCAAGTGTGGCAATTGACAGTTCGGGTTTACTGGAAGGCGGCAGTTGGCAGGCTAAACTGATAGCGTTGTTTGCTTTTCTTTGCGTTGTTTTAATCGCTACTTTCGCAAAAGGATTTTTTAAAATTATTCCTTTCTTAATCGGCATTATCGGCGGTTATATTTTTGCCTTAGTACTCGGAGAAGTTAATGTTGATTCGATTAAAACAGTTTTTAATAATCCCGGCGCCTGGATTAAGATTCCTGAATTTATGTTCTTAGGCTTTAAAAATAAAGAAGTGACTTTTCTTGGTACCGATATAACCTTTTACAAACTTAACTTTGCGGCGCTCTTGACAATTGCGCCTTTGGCTTTGGTAACCGCTTGTGAGCATATCGGTGACCATGCGGTATTATCGAAAATAACCGGTCATGATTATTTAAAAGACCCCGGCTTGGATCGCACCTTATTGGGTGACGGTCTGGCGACATCATTTGCCGCTTTGGTTGGCGGTCCGGCCAACACAACATATGGCGAAAATACGGCCGTTGTCGGAATGACAAGAATCGGTTCGGTTTGGGTTACCGGTCTGGCCGCGGTTATCGCCATTATATTGTCTTTCTTTAATATCTTAACGGTAATAATTCAATCAATTCCGGCCGCAGTCATGGGTGGAATGTCGATTATCCTTTATGGATTTATCGGTTTAAACGGCATTAAAGTTTTAGTTGACAATCAAGTTGATTTCTCCAAAACTCGGAATATGCTGATTGCTTCCACCATGTTGGTCTTAGGACTCGGCGGTGCCCTTATCGATTTCGGAAAATTCTCGATTTACGGTATGGCCTTGGCGGCGATTGTCGGAATTTTATTAAATGCGATCTTGCCGAAAGATAAAAAGAAGATTAAAAAATAAGATTCTCGCTACTTTTTAGAATAAAAAGGGTGATTACAGCGATAAGAGTCGGTAATCACCTTTCTTGTTTTTATTGTTTGTTCCGAATTGATAAAAAAACTTCTTGAGATTTTCAAGAAGTTTTTTATTCGCCAGCGATTCTGTTTAAGCGCACGAAGTCAATAATATTAATTTGACCGTTTGCAAGCCGGATAAGATTTTAACTTTGAAAATAATGCAGCATTCGGGTTACCATCTCGCGGGCTGAGGCGATATGGTTG
>JALOBF010000126.1 GCA_023228385.1 Bacilli bacterium | reverse complement strand
CGTTGCCCCCCATATAAATCGAAGGATTGTCTAAATAATAACTGAGTTTGCTATCGTCAAACCGCACCGGGTCAGGAGTAAATTCGGGAAGGGTTGCAACCCCCTCAATACCCAACCACCAATCGCGGCTGGATACGACTTTGCGATAAACGGCACCGGGAAAACAGTTCGGTATCGCCGGGCGCTTGGCTTCATCGGAAATCGCATCCCGCCATACATCAGCGGTATGCCACCAATTAATCGGAGCAAGCTCGGGATCGCAAAGAACCGTAAATGTAAAAACCGCGGTCCGGCGGGCTTCGTTTAACTGCAAGTCGACGGTTAAAGTAACATCTACATCAGCCGCTTGACACCGAACGGTGCCGTCCGGAGCAATCACATTTGTATTGTCCGACGTCCATACCGCGGTTATTGTTTTGCCGTCCTGAGTGTATTCAGTTGAAAGCGGAAGGTTAGATGTTATTTCAAAACTGTCAAATTGTAACTGTTCTTGTACAAAGGCAAAAAGTAAGGCCAAATCCTCGCTGCCCTTAACCGTTACCGAGTAATTTTTCGTAACATAATGTTCGCCAAGAATAAGTTTTAAATGAAGGGTTGCCTTTCGATCATAAACCTCAACAAACACTTCACCGGTATCGGTGATAACATCGGAGGCGGTGGAATGCCACTGGGCCACCGCCGTCACACCATCCAAAGTATAACCGGTCCGCAAATCAAGGTTTCCGGTAACTTCCTCCGGAATTTCGATTGTTTCCAGTATTTTATTAAGTTTATTTAAAACGGAATCCTGACAGCCAAATAAAAGAGTCATAATTAAGACCGGGATTATTATTCTGAGTAGGTTTTTCATTTTCCTTCCTTATTTATAATGCTCCTCAGTCAAACCGATGTTTTTATAGGTGTCAAGATACTCTTGATGAATGCGGCTGACCAGATCAATCATTTCATCGCGAATTGAGCCGCTGATTATTGCCTGTTGGATTTCAAGCATAAACGATTTATTCATATCATGACTCCTGGCCCAATACAGACTGTAGAAATAATCGGGATAACCGCGGAACATGACGGACTTATGAGCTTTAAGCGAAACGTTATCGCCCAAGGGACTGTAATAGAGTTCCAATGTATTAAATGACCATTCTTCCACAATCTCATCGGTCGAACAATATCCGGTTTCATCATTGATTTCCGGGAAATATTGCAAATCGGCCCAAATCCGGAAAATAGTTTCTTCGTGGAACATAATATTCTCATAACCCGGCGGCACTTTTTCCAAGGAGTATGAACTTGAAACAACATAACTGGTCTTTCCGTATACTTCGTTAATATAATAATTGCTGAGGTCGGATGCGGTATTTGCTCCGGTCGGATAAGGAACAAAACCCATATTAAAGTTATATCCGAGCCATTTGGTTGCATCATAGATCCAATAAGGCTCGCCGTTATGAAATGCGATATTACCGGCTTTAAATTGAGGGCAACTGGCGTTTTCCAAGGCGGCGCTATGGAATTCCCACATTCCCGGAATGCTTATCAATTCATGTAAATAATTAAGGGTTTCAATGGCCGGGGCGGTCGCCAGTTCTGATTTTAAATCGGTGGTAACAACATGAACGCCGTTAGCCCCCAGCATCTGATAAGCCCAGTTATAAGGGCGGCCGCCGATAACCCCGGCTCCTTCGATATTAAGACCCGATATTCCCGGTAAGAGTTGATTGCAAATATTCCGGAAAGCTTCCCAATCCCATGCTCCGGCCAACCATAACTCGCTGGGCAGGGTACCCTGACCTTCACCTAAATATTTTTCCAATAAATCGATATTATAAAAGATACCCTGACCGGCCAAAGGATAAGAGTCGTCATATCCATATTGCTTTGCCAATACCGCACCGAAAGCAGCTTTTTCCGGCCAATAGCCGGGGTTACCGTATTTTTCGATTAATGCATCAAGCGGCAGGATGGCATTGGCTTCGGCCAAAACCGCAATCGAATAGGAAGGCATCTCATAAATATGTGCTTTCGGCGTGTCATTAATCGAGTTTTCGGTAATAAATCGTTCCCGACCGCCGCCCCAAACCGCTTCCGCCGGATAAGTTTTATATACTACTTTTACATTATATTTAGACTCAACATCATTAATTAATTTTATTTTTTGTTGTTTCCAACTTCCGGTATAATTTTCACTGCGGGGGTCGGTGGATGAGGCCCGATTGCACATAATAATAAAGCTTTGACCTTTCATATCCGGAGCCGGTTCGGTATTATCACCGTTACCGTTGCCGTTGCCGTTACCATTGCCGTTGTTATTGGAATCACGTTTACAGCCAACGGCAAACACAACCATTAACATTAATAAAACAATCATTAATTGTTTAAAAAATTTCATTTTTACTTCTCCTTGTATAATATTATTTTATCCGACAATGCCGGAACGTTCAATTCCCTCAACAAACATTTTTTGTACAAAGAAATAAATAATCAACAACGGGAGCATCACTAAAATACCGCTCGTATTTAAAATCATCGAAGTAAAATACGGATTATCGGTAATATCCTGCCCCAATAAACTCCATACCCCGGCATCGGCAAGGGCCTGTTGCAGTCCGTAAAGCACCGCAACCTGCTGGGTGGTCAAAGTAAAGTATTTTCCGCCGGAAAATATTTTGGTAAAGTAGAAATCATTCCACTGCCAAACAAAACTTAACAAGCCGACCGTAATAATTGCCGGTTTGGCATTCGGCAACATAATACGGTGAAATACCTGAAAGGCATTGGCACCGTCAACCACGGCCGCTTCTTCCAGTTCAATCGGTATTCCCCGATAAAACTGCCGGAAAAGATAAATGAAAATTCCCGATCTGATTCCCATACCGAGTCCCGACATTAAAAACAGTGTAATCGGCTTATCAATCAACCCCATCCTGGTTACCGACCGCAGCAAAGGCAGGGCGATAACCGTTTGCGGAACAATAATGGTAAAAAGAGCGAGGCCGAATAAAAGCGAACTGCCGCGAAAGCGTAACCGAGCAAAAGCATACCCGGCCAGGGAAGTGGATATGAGTTGAAGCAAGGTAATTGAAAGCGATACAATAACTGTATAACGCAACGCTTCCCAGTATTTTAAGGCAATAATCGCCACTTCAAAATTCTTTAAGGAAAAACGGGCCGGTATCCACAAAATCGCCGGATTGTTAACGTCCTCGGGAGCGCGAAAAGCAATCGCCAGTTGCAGGATAATCGGATAAAGAATAATAAAACAAAGTCCGATAATCAACATATATTTTAAAACATTAACGATAAACAGGATAATCCGTTTGAAAAACAGTTGTCGGCGTAAAGGCGTTTCCAGTTGTTCTTTTATGTTTTGAAATCCTGATGCAAAACGATGCTTGAGATTAAATTTATTTGTCATGATAGAACACAACCTTTCTCATCAAAAAGAAAGCAACGGCAATTATTAAAGCATTTGCTAAAAAGTATATAATTGAGATAGCGGAATATAAGCCGGGATTATTGGTCGCCATGGTCGTTCCCTGGGAATTTACCGTCATAAAATTCATAATGTCGGAAGTCGCAAAACTGTTAACGATTGTAAAGACGATTGCCGTCATAATAATCGGCGACACCATCGGAAAAGTTATTTTCCAAAACATTTCATAGGCGGTCGCTCCTTCAACCCGGGCCGCCTCATATAAATGTTTAGGAATCGACTGCAAAGCAGCGATAAACATCAAAATCTGAATTCCCGACATATTGACGATGGTAAAAATCCGATCCACCGCCGAAATCAAAAAATCGATTAAATCACCACCGATACCGATTTGCTGTAAAAACACTGCAAAGCGGTAAGAAAGAGCAAATCCCTGTTAAAGTATTATTAATAACCGTAATATTATAAACTACCGGAACAAAGAATATCGCTTTTACAATCTCATGGCCCTTAAATTTTGTGTTAAGCAAAACGGCGATAAAAAGACTGAAAATCAAAATTGTCGGTAAATCAATCAAGATATCAATAACCGATGCCGCTATCACCTCCGAAATGGTTGCCCCGGCAAGAGTCGCGGTGGTAAAAAGATCGCGATAATTCTTAAAACCAATAAAAGCGGATTCAAAGCCGCCGCCGGGAATTGTTTTCAGTTGCTGAAAACTCCAAACGATGGTTGTAAAAACCGGAACGGCAAAAAAGATACAAAAACCGACAATCCAAGGCGTCAAAAAAAGCAGACCGAATATAATTTTTTGTTTACGGTAAGGCATCTGGGAAAAAGATTTTTTTATTTTTCCGAAAAAATTAAGAACCGGATACTTACCTTCTTCCAAACGCAATAATTCCAAATCATAATGCTGAACTTTGCTATTTAACCGTTCCATGCCG
>JALOBF010000125.1 GCA_023228385.1 Bacilli bacterium | reverse complement strand
AATCGATGATTTTCCCGGAACCGGTTATCAGTGTCGCCATTGAGCCGAAAACGAAAGCCGATCAGGATAAAATGGGAACAGCCCTTACCAAATTGGCGGAGGAAGACCCGACTTTTAGGACTTATGCTAACAGCGAAACCGGACAAACCATTATTTCCGGAATGGGAGAATTGCATTTGGAAATTATCGTTGATCGTTTGCGCCGGGAATTTAAGGTGGAAGCCAATGTCGGGAATCCGCAAGTATCATATCGGGAGACAATAAAAAGCACCGATGAGGTACAGGGAAGATTTATTCGTCAAACCGGCGGTCGGGGTCAATACGGTGATGTTTGGATTCGATTTGAACCTAATCCGGGAAAAGGATTTGAATTTGTTGACGCGGTTGTTGGCGGTGTTGTGCCTAAAGAATACATTATGGCGGTTAAAAAAGGTTTGGAAGCCGCTTTACAAAGCGGTAATCTGGCCGGCTATCCAACCATTGATATAAAAGCAACTTTATTCGACGGATCCTATCATGAAGTTGATTCCAGTCAGATTGCGTTTGAAATTGCCGCCAGCATGGCATTTAAAGAATCAAAAGAAAAATGCAAACCGGTTTTGCTTGAACCGATTATGCTTGTTGAAGTTACCGTTCCCGCGGTCTATATCGGTAATGTGATTGGTGATCTGACCGGCCGTCGCGGTCGAATCGAAGGACAAGATCACAAGGGAATATTGCAGATTGTCCGAGCATATGTGCCGTTATCGGAAATGTTCGGCTATGCCACGGCATTAAGAAGTAATACCCAAGGACGCGGCAATCATTCTATGCAGTTTTATCGCTATGAAGAATGTCCAAAATCGATTACAGAATTGATTTTAAAAAAACGGACATAAAACAAAATTGTAGCATTTAATGCTTGCAATTAAAAACCAAATATTATAAAATATAGATATATAAATTTAGGAGGAAATTATAAATGGCAAAACAAAAGTTTGAACGTACAAAACCCCATGTTAATATTGGAACTATTGGCCATGTCGACCATGGAAAAACAACCCTTACCTCAGCTATTACAAAAGTATTGGCGCAGAAGGGTCAAGCCAAAGTTTTGGAGTATGAACAAATTGACAAAGCACCCGAAGAAAAAGCTCGTGGTATTACGATTAACACATTCCACGTCGAATATGAAACCGGCAAACGTCACTATGCGCATGTTGACTGCCCGGGGCATGCCGACTATGTTAAAAACATGATTACCGGCGCCGCGCAAATGGACGGAGCGATTCTCGTGGTTGCCGCCAATGACGGACCGATGGCTCAAACCCGGGAACATATTTTATTAAGCCGTCAAGTTGGCGTCCCCCGCTTAGTTGTTTTTTTGAATAAATGCGATATGGTTGACGACGAAGAGTTACTTGATTTGGTTGAAATGGAAGTTCGCGAATTATTAAGCGAATATGAATTTCCGGGTGATGACATCCCCATTATTCGCGGATCAGCTTTGAAAGCAATGGAAGGCGATCTGGAATCACAGCAAAAAATCATTGAATTAATGGATATTGTTGATGATTACATTCCCGAACCGGTTCGCGAAAAAGATAAACCTTTCTTGATGCCGGTTGAAGATGTCTTTACCATTACCGGACGGGGAACCGTTGCAACGGGAAGAGTAGAACGCGGAACGGTTAAAGTCGGCGATCAGGTTGAAATTGTCGGTATTCGTCCCACAATGACAACCGTCGTTACCGGCGTTGAAATGTTTAGAAAAATGCTCGACCAAGCTGAAGCTGGCGACAATATCGGTGCATTGTTAAGAGGAATAACTCGGGATAATGTTCAACGTGGTCAGGTTATTTCAAAACCCAAAACAGTTACCCCCCACACTGAATTTGAAGCTCGGGTTTATGTCTTAAGCAAAGAAGAAGGAGGCCGTCATACGCCATTCTTCACAAACTATCGACCCCAATTCTACTTCCGTACAACTGACGTAACCGGTGTTATTCAATTGCCGGAGGGCATCGAAATGATTATGCCCGGCGACAACACCGATCTCTATGTTAAGTTGATTTACCCAATTGCGATTGAGTTAGGAACAAAATTCTCGATTCGCGAAGGCGGTCGGACGGTTGGTGCCGGTAACGTTATAAAAGTTATTAAGTAATCGCACCAATAAATCGCATTCTTTATGCTCCGGAGCATAAAGAATGCTTTTTTTAAATATAAAAATTTATAATATTCAAGGCGGTAATTATGATTAGAAAAGCTAACCTCTCCGATATTGATACAATCCTAACGGTTATTGCCGATGCTAAAGAACTCTTTAGAAAAAACAATTCTTTGCAATGGCAGGATACCGACGGTTATCCCCATCGCCGCACCGTACATGCTGATATTCTAAAAGAATGGCTCTATCTTAATTTTCGAAGCAATCGTTTGGCGGGTATAATAACACTTGCCCAAGAACCGGATGAATCATATCGGGTTATTCATGAAGGAAACTGGTTGAATAACCGTAAATACTATACAATTCATCGTTTAGCGGTTAAAAAAGAGTTTTATCGCCAGGGGGTCGCCCAAGAATTAGTCGATTATGCTTTTGAAATTACCCGACGATCCGGGGTATTTGATATAAGATGCGATACTGCTGCGGAAAATATTGCGATGAACCGTTTGTTGGAAAAATGCGGTTTTGTTCGGTGCGGTATTATCTATCTGGTACGCGGTTCCTGCTTGGAACCGAAACGGATAGCATATCATAAAAGTTTTGATAATAAGTTGATTAAAAGCAATAATATTAAAAAAATGGTATAATATATTTATGAACCATAAAGAATTAATATTTGAATATTGCGGAAGCAAGCAAAAACAAAAAGATTTTTTACGCTTTCACTTAATCATAAAAAAACAAGTGTTTGTTAAAACTTTTTTGATTATTCTTTTATTGCTTGGCGTTAGCGGCATGGCTTATTATCAAAAAGATTATTTTTTTGCGATCGGCGGTATGGCTCTAACCGTTTTTTTGATTGTTTATTGTTCGGTTACGACCCATAAAACTTATAAAAAAAGTCTTGACGCCAGCGGTGATTATTATCCCCGCTTGATTATCAGTTTTGGACCGGAGGAACTCGTTGTTACCAATACCGAAACCAATGAAACAGTTCGGCAAAAATTAGAATATATCGACGCCGTTTATGCCTATCGTAATTATCTCTTTGTTTATCTTGATTGTAAACAAGCCCTATGTTTGGAAAAAAGCGAATTGGTTACCGGCGATATCGCGCTGTTTCTTGAGAATAACCCGATTTTAAAAGACAAATGTCATAATTACAAACGGAGCCGAAAATGATTATTGATACTCATATTCATCTTTACGATCAGCAATATCAATCCGATTTTTCCCAGATTATCGATGAGGCTTTTGCTGCCGATGTCCGTAAAATGATTGTTGTCGGTTATGATTATGAAAGCAGTCTTAAGGCGATTAATCTGGCGGAAAAACATGATTTTCTTTATGCGGCGGTCGGACTCCATCCGAGTGAGGTCGCAAAAGAAAAAGATTACGAACTTAAATGGCTTAAAGATCTCGCTTTGCATCCGCGGGTTGTCGCCGTCGGCGAGGCCGGTCTTGATTATTATTGGGATAAAAGTTATACGGAACTCCAGAAGCGTTATTTTATTGCCCAGATTAAAATCAGCGAACAACGGGAACTTCCGATTATCGTTCACAGTCGGGATGCCTCAGCCGATACTTATCAAATATTGACGGCCAATCCCATTCCCGGTGTTTTGCATTGTTATTCCATGAGCTTGGAATTGGCTCGGGAGTTTGTAAAAGGGGGCTACTATCTGGGTATCGGCGGTGTTTTGACCTTTAAAAACAGTAAAGAAATTAAAAATGTTGTACAAGCGATAAGCATTAAGCATTTGCTTACGGAAACGGACGGCCCTTATTTAGCCCCAGAACCGTATCGCGGTCGTTTGAATAAACCTTCATATTTAAAATATGTCGTTGAAAAAATCGCTGAAATAAAAGGAATGCCGGTAAATGAAGTTATTGCCGATTTAGAGAAAAATGTTAAAAAATTGTTTGCAATTTAAGAGGTGAACATGAAAAAAATAAATAAACTGATTTTATTGTTTTTATCCATTGTACTGCTTTCCGGGTGCAGCAGTCTTTTCGTAAATGAAATTCATAATAAGTCGTATCATGCTGAAATTGACATTAAAGAATTCGAGAATTTGACGCAGGCCGCTATTGAAAAAGCGGCACCGGCGGTCATCGGGGTCAGCAATTATCAAAAAACATTGATTGGGGGCAGCCGATTAACCAGTACCGGCAGCGGAGTTATTTATTCTTGTCAAGCTAAAATGAAAAATGGTTCAATCGAACCCGATTGTGGGAAAACGCTGGACAGCGATCAGGTT
>JALOBF010000124.1 GCA_023228385.1 Bacilli bacterium | reverse complement strand
TTTATGAA
Organism: Bacilli bacterium; assembly: GCA_023228385.1. GTDB lineage: Bacteria > Bacillota_I > Bacilli_A > ML615J-28 > CAG-698 > UBA3946. The sequence goes on along the minus strand of JALOBF010000124.1, from coordinate 4,409 downwards.
TTCACCATTAAAGATCAAACCGGTCATATTATAGATACTATCAATAATGAAGAATTTGACTTGTTAGGCTTTTCGGTTTATATTTGGAACACTGAGAAAATCGAAGAAATACTGGCTATTTTGCCTTGTGAATATCGCATCGTTCTCGGTGGTCCGGAAGTAAGTTATCGCCCGAATGATTTTTTTAAATATAAGAACATAAAATATATTATCAAAGGCGAAGGTGAAGAAGCTTTTAATCAATTAATTGAACACCTTGACAATAAAAGAAAAATTGATTCCGTTGCTAATCTATATTACCGAAGCGATGACAATTTTCATTTTTCATTTTATAAAAAACCTAATATTAATCTGATAAAGCATAATTTATCACTAATTAACGATTTTAAAAACAGATATGCTTACTTGGAATCAAGTCGGGGATGTTGTTTTCGTTGTAGTTACTGCTTAGCCTCACTCGAAAGAACTATTCGTTATTTTCCGCTGGACAAAGTAAAATCACAAATTAAATATTTGCTGATGCAAAAAGTTAAAACCATTAAATTTCTTGACCGTTCTTTTAATATTAATCAAGAAAGAATGCGCGAGATATTACATTTCATTATTGAAAACGACAATAATTATTCTGTTTATCAATTTGAAATCGTCGGTGATTTTTTAGAAGATGAAACCATCGCTTTAATAAAAACCATAAGAAGGGGACTGGTTCGTTTTGAAATCGGGATCCAATCTACGAATCCGCTTGTAATGAAAACAATTAATCGAACACAAAACTTTGATTTAATTAAAAAAAATATCAATCAAATAAAAAATAATATTATAATTCATGTCGACCTTATTGCCGGGCTTCCTAATGAAAATTACTCAAGCTTTATTCAATCGTTTAATGAGGTTTATCAGCTAGACGTTGATGAGATTCAATTAGGTTTTCTCAAAGAATTAAAAGGCACATTAATTAGCACTGCCAAACATGAACACGGTTATTGCTTTAATATGCAACCGCCATATCAGGTTATCAAGAACAATTATCTTAATGAAAAAGAATTGACGGAGTTTTCTGAAGTCGAAGCCATAGTAAACAAATATCACAATACCGGTAATTTTAAACGAGCTCTCCATTTTCTTTTTAAAGAGAAAAAAATGAATCCTTATTTTACATTTTTAAAAATCAGCCGATTTCTAAAGGGAGGGAAAATAAACTCATTTCAACACTGGCAAGTAACTCAAATCCTATACTTTAGTTTAAAAGAAGAAGGAGGCGAAAAACTACTTTATCTGATTAAACAAGATTATTTGTTGAAAGACAAAATAAAACCGAAAATATGGTGGAAATCAAATATCGACAAAAAAGAAAAGGCCGATATCTTCCATAGGTTTATTCTACATTATCCGGAACTAAACCTTAATATCCTTTATCGCTATTCCCAATTAGAACGATACCAAAATCAATATTTTCTTGCAGTTTATCATCCGCTTGGTCAATACTACCTAAATATTTAAAACAACCAATATTATCGGTTGTTTTTTTGTTTGTATATCTCGTATTATTATTTTTAAAAATCATCATAGAATAATACGGGAGGATGTTATGGATATTTCATCAGTTTTAAAGCAATTAAAAAAACTTCAAATCAACGGCGTTTCCGATGACACACGATATCTAGAACCAAATGATGCCTTTGTTTGCCGCCAAGGAAAAAACTATCGCGGCAGTGATTTTATTATTGAAGCCGTTTTAAAAGGGGCCAAGGCCATTATCTCGGAGATACCAATGGAAACGGTTGTGGTTCCGGTTATTTTGTGTGATAATATCGAGAAACATTTTGAAGGAATATTAACCGCCGTTTACGGTTCTCCTTGGGAAAATATTAATTTAATCGGCGTCACCGGGACCGATGGGAAAACGACAACCGCTTCAATTATTGAGCACTTAATAAATCAAGTATATTCTTGCGGATACATCGGAACCAATGGCATCAGATACGCCGATATTAGTAGACCAAGCAAATATACAACTTTACCTTTATGTCTTTTAATAAAAACTTTACAAAAAATGAAACAAAAAAATATCGTTTATTGCGCGTTGGAAATATCCTCACAAGGCCTGATTGACAACCGCTTAGAACCGATGGAGTTTTCTATTGCCGTTTTTACAAATCTTACTCATGAACATCTTGATACTCATAAAACAATGGAAAATTACTTTCAAGCAAAAATAAAATTATTTAAAAAACTTAAACCTGATGGTTTAGCAATAGTCAATATCGATTCTCCTTATGGTTACCGAATTACTCATCCCCGATTGGTTACTTACGGTATCGACAATATTTGTGATTGGCAAGCTTTAAATATAAAAGGATACAAAAACTATACTGTATTTGATTTAAAAACACCAAACGGCATTATTAAAAACTTAAAAATTAATATGACCGGAAAATATAATATTTATAATAGCATTGCCGCCATTATCAGTGCTGCTGAATCAAAAGTCCCTTTTTCCAAGATTGTAAAAGCAATAAGCAATATTCCTAAAATTCCGGGTCGAATGGAATTATTAACTAAAAACGAAAATTTCAAAGTATACGTTGATTTTGCTCATACCCCAAATGCTTTAAGAGCAGTACTTACCAGTATAAGCGATGCAAAAAATCGCGTAACTGTGGTTCTTGGGGCCGCCGGTAATAAAGATAAAACCAAACGACCGGAAATGGGTGAAATTGCTTGTACTAATGCTGATTATGTTATCTTTACATCTGAAGATCCACGAAATGAAGATCCGCTCGATATAATTAAAGAAATGATTAGCACCACCGATAAAAAAAATTATGAGATAATAATAAACCGGAAAAAAGCTATTAGAGAAGCTATTTTCCGGGCACAAGCAAATGACATTATTATTATTACCGGAAAGGGGAATGACGAATATTTTGAACAAAATAATCGAATTTATATATATTCCGATATTATAGAAGCAACAAATGCATTAAAAGAAAGAAAAAATTAATTATCATGTTGCTTTTTAATAAAATACAAGCGTGAACCAAAATCACCCAAAACCCTAACATTAGAATTAAAACCGGTTCCCATAAACTGTTGATGTAAGCGGATACCTGCATATTTTAAGGCATTACCATATACGATATATCTTTCTTTTTCTATTTTAGGGCGATAAAGCCGGCTGATTAAATTATGGATTTTACCGTTTAATTTAATTTTGAAAGGCAGAATATAATTAATTAAACTACCAAACATTTTAATATTTATCCGGACGGTTTGATTATAAAAGCGGTAGCGTCCATTATCCAATAAACCCTCTATATAGATAATATCTTCTTTTAAGGCCGGATGAACCAATTCCTGAAAATATCCAACTATTGCGTTATTTTGATTTTCATCGATAACATAAAAGTAAGTTGAATGATTATCTGTAATAAAATCCTTGCTCCGATAAAATTTTCCATATTGAAAAAGCCGGCGGTAAGTCCTGTAAAAGGTGATTTGGCGTTTAATTTCTGCTAATGTTTTCTCATCTTGAGCCGTTAAATCTAATTCATAGCCCAAATTTCCAAAACAAGCCAAATTAAAGCGGGAAGCAAGTGGAGTTACTCTTAGTGTTTGATGGTTGGGAACATCGCTGACATGATTGCCGATTGCAGAAAGAGGGTAACCGTATGATGTTCCTCTTTGAATATAAATTCTTTCTAAATAATCAGTATTATCGCTTGTCCATATCTGCGGAAAAAAGCATAGCATTCCTAAATCAAATCGGTTACCGCCGCTGGCACACCCTTCAAATAAAATATGAGGAAACCTTTCGGCTAAAACGGAAATAATGCGATAAAACCCTATAATATATCTGTGGAAAAACTCACCTTGATTAGTCAGGGTTTTTCCATAGATATCGGTAATATTACGGTTGTAATCCCATTTTACATATTTCAAATTACATGAGGAGAATACTTCAGTCATTTTCGCAATCAGATAAGCGCATACTTCCGGATTTGTAAGATCAAGTACCAATTGATTTCGGCCGATGCCTGGTTTGTGTCCGGGAAACTGCACCGCCCAATCGGGATGAGCTCGGTATAAATCGCTGTCTTCATTAATCATTTCCGGTTCAACCCACAGCCCGAAATCAAGACCTAAGGCATTGATTTTCTTTGATAATCCGGAAAGTGAATCAGGCAATTTCTTAATGTTTACATCCCAGTCGCCAAGTGAACTTTTATCATTATTGCGTTTTCCAAACCAACCGTCATCTAAAACAAAAAGTTCAATTCCAGCTTCTTTTGCCTTTTTCGCCATTACCAATAATTTTTTTTCGTTAAAATTGAAATATGATGCCTCCCAACTGTTTAATAACACCGGTCGTTCTTGATTTTTATAAAGTCCGCGAACAATATGATTAT
>JALOBF010000123.1 GCA_023228385.1 Bacilli bacterium | reverse complement strand
AGCGGCAATATCGGCCGCCGTTACCGCCGTCAAGATGCAATCGGCACGCCGTTTTGTATTACCGTTGATTATCAGACTTTGGATGATGATGCGGTTACCGTGCGGGAACGTGATTCGATGCAACAAAACAGAGTAAAAATTAATGAGGTTGTTAATTATATTAAAGAAAGGATAATATAATATAGGGAGATGATGACATTGTGTTAATACCGACGGAAACAATTCAAAAAATTCGTGATGAGGCGGACATTGTTGAAGTTATCGGCGAACAGGTTAAATTAAATAAAAAAGGTGCCAATTATGTCGGTCTCTGCCCCTTTCACAATGACACCAATCCCTCTTTAACCGTCTCACCCAGTAAAAGAATCTTTACTTGTTTCAGTTGCGGGGCTACCGGCAATGTTATCACTTTCGTGCAAAATTTTGAAAAAGTGTCATTTGTTGAGGCGGTTTCCCGATTAGCCCAAAAAGTCGGTATTCCGCTTGAGATCGGGACGGCCGGCAGTAAAAGTCAAATTCTGAAAAAATATTACGACCTTCTGGAAAAAGCAACAAATTTTTACCAATTTTATCTTTATAACACAACCGAAGGTCAAGAAGCTTTAAAATATTTGTATAAAAGGGGACTAAATGATAAGATAATAAAGAGGTTTAGGATTGGCTTGGCGCCGCGTGACCGTGATCTTTTATATCGGGCTTTGTTGCAAGAAAAATTCCAGCCGCTTGATATGATTGAAGCCGGGCTCGTCCGCAGCGGTAAGAATTATTACGATGTTTTTCGTAATCGGATTGTTTTTCCGCTTGAGGATACAACCGGTAATATTGTCGGTTTTAGCGGTCGAATTTATTACGTGGCCGATACGGAAGCAAAGTACTTAAACAGCAGCGAAAACGCCGTATTTAAGAAAGGCCAGATCCTTTATAATTTCGAGCAGGCCCGAAATGAAATCCGCGGGGCCGACTCGGTCTTTATCTTTGAAGGATTTATGGATGTGATTGCCGCCCATCGCGCCGGGATTGACAATGCCTTAGCGATTATGGGAACGGCTTTAACCGAACATCAGATTCAAGCCATAAAACGATTGACTGAGAACGTCACTCTTTGTTTTGACGGTGATTCGGCCGGCTGTGAAGCTACCAAAAAAGGTATTTATTTAATGAATAATGCCGGAATTAACTGTAAAGCGATATTAATGCCGGAAAAATATGATCCCGATGATTATATTAACGAATTCGGCGGCGATAAGCTTGCGGAATATCTTGTTAATAAACCGTTAAACGGTATTGATTATTTATATTTGGTTGAAAAACGCCAACTGAATCAGGAAGATATTACAAGTATTGAGGAATTTAAAAATAATGTTTTTCGTCATCTTAATTTCTTTAACTCCAATGTAATTAATGAAATATATTTAAAAAAGATGGCGGAAGATTTAAATGTTCAGGTCAAAAGCTTACAAAGTGATTTTTCAAAAAGCAGTTATCGGCCGAGCATTACCGATTATCAACCGCTAAAATCATATGTCCTGCCGCGTTTTAAAAAAGATAAATATGAAAATTCGGAAAAGGCATTAATTAAAACCTTGATTTATCATCGCGATAAATATTATGAAGCTAAAGACCGTCTTGCGGCTTATACAACCGGTAACCGCCAAAATCGTAATATTTTGTATAAACTCTTTGATTATTACAAAAATAATAATGAGATGAATTTAGAAGATTTTATGGCTTTGCTCGATGCCGAAGAAACGATAATTCTTACCGAGATACTAAATTCTCCCTTTATCGGCCAATATGTAGAGATAACCGAACTTATCGATACCATAAAAAAGTATAAATATTACGAACAGGTAATTCAGCTTCGGGATAAAGAAAAAACCGAAGAAAATTTAGTGAAATTAAGAGAAAACAAATTATCGATTACCACAATTAAGTTTAAGGAGTAATTGTTATGATATATGATAATCAACCGCTGATGGAATTGATTGAAAAAGGAAAGAAAAGCGGATATATTGCGATAAAAGATATATTACAATTAATTGACGAAGACAGCGAAGATTTTGACGAAATTGCAAAGTTACTTGAAAATGAAAATATTGATCTCATTCGGGGTGATGATTTATCCGATTATGATGTCAATAATAATAATGTCGATGACGAAGACAGTTTTGATTTTGAAGGTTTTATTGGCGACTTGGAGACCGACTCCGAATTTAACGAGTTTACGAGCGATGTAGAAAATGATTTAAAGACAAAAGATATCGATGATTTGGTTACAACTTTCGCTCCGACTCAGGCCGATGATCCGGTTAAAATGTATTTAAAAGAAATCGGTCAAATTCCTTTATTAACAACAATTCGCGAATTAGAGCTGTCGCGGACCGTACAACAAGGACTTTTGGCTCAGGATGTTCTCCGTCAATATGAAAAAGGAAAAAAAGAACTTACCCCTGATGAAATCAAAAAATACAAACAATATACCGAAGAGGGCCTCGATGCCCGGGAGATATTGATTGAATCCAATCTCCGTCTTGTGGTGTCCATTGCCAAGCGTTATCTTGGTCGCGGGATGCAATTCCAGGATTTAATTCAGGAAGGTAATATGGGACTGATGAAAGCCGTTAATAAATTTGATCCGACCAAGGGCTTTAAGTTTTCAACTTATGCCACTTGGTGGATTCGCCAGGCAATAACGCGGGCCATTGCCGATCAAGCCCGGACCATCAGAATTCCTGTTCATATGGTTGAAACCATCAACAAATTGGTAAGAACTCAACGGAAACTAACCCAAGAGTTACGTCGGGAGCCGACCCCGGAAGAATTGGGGGCGGAAATGAAGATTTCTGTCGAAAAAGTCCAACAGATTCAAAAAATCGCCCAAGAACCGGTATCCTTGGAAACACCGGTCGGTGAAGAGGACGATTCAACATTAGGTGATTTTGTCCATGATACCGAACTTCCCAATCCTTTGGATTATACGATTAACGAAAAGTATAAGGAAGAAATCGATACGGTATTAAAAACCTTAACCCCGCGGGAAGAAAAAGTATTGCGTTTGCGTTTCGGCTTAACCGACGGCAAGCCGCATACCTTAGAAGAAGTCGGTAAAGAATTCGGGGTTACCCGAGAGAGAATCCGTCAGATTGAAGCCAAAGCAATTCGCCGGCTCCGTCATCCGACCCGCCAAAAGCGTTTAAGTCAATACAAATAAAAAAAAGGCAATATTGTTTGCCTTTTTTTTATTTATTGATATAATAATATAAGAGGTACTTATGTTTTCAAAAAGAATTAAAGCAGTTGCATCCTTTATCCCCCCGGCTAAACTAATTGCCGATGTCGGCTGCGACCATGGATATTTAATAATTGAAGCTTTTTTAAACCAAAATATTACTTATGCGGTGGCCATTGACAATAAACAACAACCACTGACGGCTGCCATCCGTAATATTTCTCTTTATCCCTTTTACAGACAGGTTCGTTTTAGTTTATCAGACGGATTTTGTGATTTAAAAGAAGAAGTTGAAGCGATCATCTTAAGCGGAATCGGCGGGATAAATGCTTTGCGTATAATTCAGAGGGATCCGGAAAAAGTAAAGAATGCCCGTTTAATCATTCAAGCCAATCGTAATATTTATGATTTGCGGAAAGGCCTTGCTCAACTTAAGTTTTCAATTACAAAAGAACAAATAATTAAAGAGGGTCAACACTTTTATGAAATATTAGAGTTTTCTAAAACAGATTATTGTCCTCAATATACAACAGCCGAACTTGAATACGGTCCCCTTTTAATTAATGAGAAAAGTCCTATTTTTAAAGAAAAACTAAAAAAAGAGTTAGTTCGCTATCAAAAGATTGCACTTTCAGCTCAGGAAATACAAGAAAGAATAAAAATAATCGAGGAAATACTATGGTAATTAATGAGATAATAACTTATATGGAAAATAAATACCCAAGGGAATTGGCATCTGATTTTGACATTGCGCGTATCGGTTTAATTATCGGTGACGGCAATCTCCCTTTAAACAATATTTTGCTTGCTCTCGATTTAACACCGGATACACTTGATGAGGCCATTTCAAAAAATGCTAATTTAATTATCACCCATCATCCTTTTATTTTTAATCCTATTTTTAAGATTCCTTTTTCTACGCCACAAGGAACAATTATAAAAAAAATGTGCGCTCATAATATTTCCCTTTATGTGGCTCATACAAATTTAGATGTCGCCAAAGGGGGAGTTAATGATACTTTGGCGGAAATTTTAGGTTTGGTTAATGTAAAAATTATTAATAATGAAGTCGGCAAAGATAATTTTCTTCGATATGGTGAGATTCCTTCGATGCTGTTTGCTGAGTTTGTATCGTTTGTTCGGAAACGCCTTAATGTTTCCGCCCTTAAAATGGTCGGTAATGCTAAAAAAACCATTA
>JALOBF010000122.1 GCA_023228385.1 Bacilli bacterium | reverse complement strand
GCCACGGGCAACAACCGCAGCATGAGATGTCATACCGCCCCGGGCGGTTAAAAATCCCTCCGAAACATGCATGCCTTCAATATCTTCCGGGGATGTTTCCAGTCTTACTAAAATAACTTTTTTACCAGCTTCGACATACTTAAGTGCTTCTTGAACATCAAAAACAACTTGTCCGGTTGCCGCCCCCGGTGATGCCGGCAACCCTTCTCCTATTTTCTCGGCTTTTTTTAAAGCTTCACTGTCAAACTGCGGATGCAATAAAGTATCAAGTTGTTGTGGTTGAACCAACATTAAAGCGCGTTCTTTGCTAATTTTCCCTTCTTCAAACATCTCGACCGCAATTTGAAGGGCAGCTTGAGCAGTCCGTTTACCGCTTCGGGTCTGTAGTAGATAAAGTTTGTTATTTTCAATTGTAAATTCAATATCTTGCATATCCTGAAAATGATTTTCCAAATTAACCGCCAAATCAGCAAATTGATGATAAATATCAGGCATGCATTTTTCCAATTCTGATATTGGCGAAGGTGTTCTGATTCCGGCAACAACGTCCTCGCCTTGAGCGTTAATCAAATATTCGCCATATAATTTATTTTCACCGGTTGCCGGGTTTCGCGTAAAGGCAACACCGGTACCGGATGTTTCACCCATATTACCATAGACCATAGACTGAACATTAACCGCTGTTCCCCATTCATAAGGGATATTATTTAATTTACGGTAATAGTTAGCGCGCGGATTATCCCACGAACGGAATACGGCATTAATTGAACCAAATAATTGCTCTTTGGGGTTGTCAGGGAAATCAACTTTCATTTCTTTTCGATAAAATTCCTTAAAGCGATTAATCATTTCTTTAAAATCTTCTGCTGTAAAATCAATATCGGATTCGATTTTTCTTGTTTTTTTCATCTCATCAATAATCTCTTCGAATCGAGATTTGGCCAAACCCATAACAACATCGGAATACATTTGAATGAAGCGGCGATAAGAATCATAAGCAAAACGAGGATTTCCGGTTTTTTCAGCAAGCCCGGCAACAACAACATTATTTAATCCTAAGTTAAGAATTGTATCCATCATACCCGGCATCGATACCCGGGCGCCGCTTCGAACAGATACTAATAAAGGATTGTCCGCATCGCCGAATTTTTTTCCGGTTAACTCTTCCAGATTAGTCATCGCTATGTTTATTTGATTAATAATCTCATCTGAAAATTGATGATTGTTATTGTAATAAAAAGCACAAGCTTCGGTTGTGACCGTAAAACCCTGCGGTATCGGCATGCCTAATTTTGTCATTTGCCCTAAATTTGCCCCTTTACCACCGGCCAGGTTTCTCATTGTTTCATCTGTTTCTGCAAACATGTAAACATATTTAGTTTTTGCCATATAAACCTCCTAATTATTATATTTTCGATTATAGCATATACCTAATAAAAACTCAAACCATTTTTTAGTTATCATAGTATTCAAGAAATGAAAACTTTCTCCCCTGATGACGCCATTTCACAACTCGGTCTAAATTAATATTTTCGCCACTTTTAAAAATATTGATATCAATATCTTTATTTACTTTCTTTAAACTCAGAATAAGTTTTTTAATTTCTTCTCGCTTTGTTAGATATTTGTCCCTAATGCCACAATCACCGTTTTCAGTATTAATACCGATATAATTAACAAAATTAATAATATCTTTCTCTTTAACATAAATCATCGGTCGAATCAGTTCCATGCCGGGAAAGTTTTTCGCTTTTAGTTTTGGCATCATAATCTCAAATGTTCCGCCATACAGAATATTTAACATAGTTGTTTCAATCACATCGTTAAAATGATGCCCCAAAGCAATTTTGTTGCAACCGCATAAACGGGCATATTCATACAAGAACCCACGTCGCATCCGAGCACACATATAACAGGGTTTGTCTCCTCCCAATTTGCGGGCCACTCTAAATACATCTGTTTCTTTTATTACAATCGGTATTTGTAAATGATTGGCGTTTTCGACTAAACGAAGTAAAATTTCTTCTTTGTAGCCTGGATTCATAACAATAAATTTAAGCGAAAAATCAATTTTCCCGTGTTTTGCGATTTCTTGAAAAAGCTTAGCCATCACAAAACTGTCTTTTCCTCCCGATATGCAAACAGCAATAATATCGCCGGGAGAAATCATATTATAATCGGCAATGGCGTTTACAAAAGGGCGATATAATCTGGAACGGTATCTTTTAAGGATTGCCTTTTCAATTTCAACAATATTCATATTTTACCTCAAAAATAAGACTGCATACGGCAATCTTATTTTTTTACTTTTTTTGTTTTTATCGTACTTGCGGTTTCAGCCAACCAAGCAATATAAAAGGAAAAAGTAATAAAGCCAACTATTACAAAAGCAATTAATGATATCCACCAAAGATAGTGCTTAAACAACCATTTAAAATAATCTGAGTTTTTTAAATTTTGCATATAACTTGCTTTGTAGTTTTGATAATCAATTTTCTCCGAATCGCTATAATAATTGTCAACTTCTACTTCCGCCACTTTTGTTTGAATCGGTTGATTGTTTTCATCGCGCACTTCATTTATCGAAGCACTAACCTCAACTAGCACTTTGTCGCTTTCACTCCACTCGGTATCAACTATTCGGTGAAAACCAAGCGGACAATATACTAATTCATCGGTGTCTTTCCTTTTATCGCCGGAATACCCTTGTTGAAAGTCAACATCAGCATCATAATCGGGGATAACTGTCCTAATATCGGAAAACGTAAGCATTCCTATTTCTCTGTCGGGTTCACGGATTACTTTTCCTTCCTCAGATATTTTATATATGTTAACTGAGATTTCCGGCACATTGGCTTTATCAATTTGTTGTCTTACACCGCTATCAACATCAAAAGCATCTCTTAATTTAAAATATTGAACATTATAAAAGGTATATAAATATTCTACTTTATCTTGATCCTGCGCTTGAAAAATTGCTCTGTATATTTCCAGCATAAACAAATCTTCGCCCTGTTCGTTTTTGATCGTTTCGCTAAAAAAAGGCTCATCATCATATAGCTTATAATGAGAATTAAGACCATACTTCATGGCACGATGGATTTTCTCGCGGGTTGTAAAATCTTCCTCGAAAACAAAAAAATTTTGTTTATATTTATCATACCATACACCCTGGCCAAACTTTTCTGAACGATATCCATAATTACCGATTAAAACTGCGGCAACAAGGGGGAGCGAAATTACAAAAAAAAGTAATATGTATTTTTTTATTAGCGCTTTGTTCATTATTAGCCTCCTTTGATTCGAATAGTATTATACCACAATTAGCGCTGTTATTTCAATTATTTTTAGAAAAGATTATTTATAAGTGTCTTTCGACTCTATCTTATTTAAAAACGCTTAAAACTTTTTATGAATATTGTTGAACATTTTTGAATATTATTGTATACTATGAGATGAAAGGAGGAATTACATGAATGTTCAATGGTTTTCTAAAAACCTGCAAGGGATAGTAACAATTTATGAAACCAATATTACCCTTAACACGGTTGCACGCAATTATTTCAAAAACGCCTATAAAACTTTGATCGGCTATTGCAAGGACGAAAATATTTTATTGATTAAATCGCTCGACAAAGAAGAAGCGATGATGTCCAAATATAACCTTGAGGATTTACGTTCTATATCGATTAAGACCAGTTATGGACGAATCAACGGCAAGGACATCATTCAAAACATTTGTAAATTCTATCCTCTTGATTTTACAAAAAAGAACATGTACAAATTCCCCTGTGATTGGGATGCTACGAAAAAGTATTTAAAAGTTTACATGGAGAGGGAGGTACCATAATGCTTTTCTTAAAACAATTTTCCTGGGTGGACTGGACATTGATTGCAGCGTGGGTTATAATATTTGTAATTACGATAATCGTTGAACTAGAAACAATGAATCTGGTTTCTATTTGGTTTTCAATTGGTGCTTTAGCCGCTTTGATTTGTGGTATTCTCTTTGCAAAACCATACTTGCAAATAATTATCTTTTTTGTTACCGCAGTAATAGCTATTGTTTTAACCCGACCATTGACTAAGAAAATTACCAATAGGGCGATTATTAGAACCAATGTCGATCGTTATATTGGAAAGATTGGTGTCGTAACCAAAGAAATCAATCCCTTTGAAATCGGTGAAGTTAAAGTTGAAAACACTTATTGGCGCGCTATAAACAAAGACAACGAGTCAATAAAAGTTGGAGTATTCGTAATAGTCGACGGTATCGAAGGGATAAAATTCATCGTTTCAAAAGTCGATAACAATACTGAAATAGAAATAATATAACTGAGATTCAATACATCTAAATCCATTATTTCTAATGTCCGGAAATCTTATCACGGCATTAATAGCCGCTTTTATTTTAATTATTATTGTGGATTCCGATTTGTTTCCGCAGCCAATGTATGTATTATCGAGAGG
>JALOBF010000121.1 GCA_023228385.1 Bacilli bacterium | reverse complement strand
TGTTAAAAAGAGTATAATTAATAAGGTTATTGGGTGAATAATATGAAATGGTCTTTACAGCAACTTCACAAATACGGTAAAGCAACTTTTCCTTTTGAAACCGAATATGATTTTACGGAAGAAATTGAAAACATTGATGATATTCTCGGGATTACACCGGCTATAGTAAAAGGAAACGGTGTTCATATTCGAGATGACCGTTTTAAGTTTGAATTTCATATTTCTGTCATTTTGTATTTGCAGGACGCTATTACGCTTGATCCCGTTGAATTTCCACTTGAATTAAGTGTCATTGAGATTTTTGACAAAGAATTATTTGACGACGATACCAGATTAATTGAAAAGAATACAATCGAATTAAGAGATGTTATTTGGGAAAGCATCCTATTGGAAAAACCGATGCGGGTTGTAAAAGATGAAACTCAATAAATCTAGAAAAAAGAAGAGGTGATTAAATATGTCGATAGCTCCCCAAAGACGAACTTCGAAAACAAGAAAACGTCTCCGGAGAACCCATTATAAACTCGATTTGCCGGGAATGATGGTTTGTCCTAATTGCGGAGAATTGAAATTGGCTCATATCGTTTGTAAGTCATGCGGTTATTATGACGGAAAACTGGTAAAAGAAATTCCGATTAAGGAAGATGAGGAGAAAGTTACTGAGGTAAAAACCGATAAAAAAGCTAAAAAGGAAGCCAAAAAAGAAGTTAAAAAAGCAAAATCATCCAAAAAAGAACAGGAAAAGTAATTTTCTTTATTTAAAAAGTACTCATGTGTGAGTACTTTTTAATATTCGGCCGGCTTGGGCCGTTTTTTTTATTTTTATGCTTGCATTTAAAAATAGATTATGATAAACTATATGTGGGCTATTGTGGGGAGAAGTGGAGACCCTTATGTTGATTGGTGAATATCATTATAATATTGATGAAAAAGGCAGATTATTTATCCCAAGCGAAATGCGTAAAGATCTCGGGTTAACGGTAATCGTTAACCGCGGCATTGAAAAATGCTTATATTTATATCCTGAAGCTGCTTGGGATAATATTGCGGAGAAACTGGCGGCTCTTTCTTTTACAAAAAGAATCAATCGTGAATTCAACCGACTTTTTTTATCCGGAGCATATCGCCGGGAAATTGACAGCAAAGGCAGAATTAATATTGATGGTTTATTGCTTGAATATGCCGGTATGACGAAAGAGTGCGTTATTCTAGGAGTCGGTGAACGTATTGAGATTTGGGATAAAGCCGAATGGGAGCATTACTACCAAGCCCGCCGCCAGTTGCTGGACGAAATCAGCGAGGATATTGATTTCGATATATGATGAACCGTCAACATATTCCGGTTATGCTAAAAGAAGCAATTTCCGGTTTAAATATTAAGCCCCACGGCATATATATAGATTGTACCATGGGTGGTGGCGGTCACGCAGCGGAAATATTAAGAAGATTAAATAAAGACGGTCATCTTTACTGCTTTGAACATGATTTTGATATTCTTTCGTATGGTCGTAACGCACTTGCTCAAATCGCTTCCAATTATACAATTATACCCGAAAATTTTATTCACATAAAATCCAAGATTGATGAAATAGGAATTAAAGAAATCGACGGTATTTTATATGATTTGGGCGTATCTTCCTTTCAGTTTGATATTGGCGAGCGCGGATTCAGTTATCATATAGCGGCGGCACTTGATATGCGAATGAACCGAGCCCAGAGTCTTTCCGCTTATGATATCGTTAATAAATATTCTTATGAAGAATTAAGAAATATCTTTTACCAATACGGTGAGGAAAAATTTGCTCCGCCGATTGCCCGACGAATTGTAACCGAAAGAGAAAAACAACCGATTACCATGACAACGGATCTCGCGGAAATCGTTTTAAAATCAGTTCCGCCATATATTCGGCGTCTCGATTCGCATCCTGCGAAAAAAGTATTTCAGGCATTAAGAATAGCTGTCAACGACGAACTTAACAATCTTGAAGTTAGTCTTAATGATGCAATTTCAATGTTAAGAAAGGGAGGAAGAATAGTTGTTATCAGTTTTCATTCCCTGGAGGACAGAATTGTAAAACAAATATATCGGAAGTATGCCGAACCGACAATTCCCCGCGGCTTGCCGATTAAAGAAAAAGATATTATCCGCAATTATCGCTTAGTGAACAAACGAGTAATTGTTCCTTCAGAAATGGAGATTTCTGTTAACAAACGCGCCCGCAGCGCTAAAATGCGTATTTTAGAAAAAATATAGGAGGTAGCCATGAGTAATTTTAGACCTTTACCAAAGCCTATTGCCCCCCGTCCCAAAAAGTAATCGACTTATTCAGTTATGACTTTGCAAAAAAAACATATAATGTAACGGAAATGAGGTGAATGATGAAAATCGTCAGAAATCGCATTTTTGTTTTGTTGTATGTTTTTTTTATTTTGTTTTTTATTATTACTTTCCGGGTCGGTTATATTCAAGTGGTTAAGGGAGAAATTTATATCGAACGGGCTTTTCAGTTATGGACCCGAAATATTCCCGTCAGTACGCAAAGGGGCAAAATTTTTGATCGAAACGGTAAACTGATTGTCGGCAATACCTTAGCGCCGACGGTATCAATTATTCCGAAACAGATTAAGGATAAAGAATATACCCTTAATAAACTTTCAAATTTACTCGGTGTAAGAAAAGATACTATTGCTCATCATTTTGAAAAAAAGGTTTCGGTTGAAATTATCAAACCGGCCGGAAAGAATATCAGTTTGACGACGGCTAAAAAAATAATCGCCGCCAATCTTGATGGCGTTTATGTTTCGAGTGACGTTATCCGTTATTATCCGTACGGTAATACGCTTTCTCATGTACTCGGTATTGTCGGTATTGATAATCAAGGAATAACCGGAGTTGAGTATATTTATGATAATTTTTTAATGGGTCGGCCCGGATCACAAAATATTTATACCGATGCTCACGGTAATAAATATCCGAATTTAACCGGCAGTTATACCGCTCCAACCTCCGGTTTTGATTTATATCTGACGATTGATATTGATATTCAACTTACACTGGAACGAATTTTAGATAATGCTGCCGCTTTATATGACCCGGTTGAAGTATTTGGTTTGGTGATGAATCCAAAAACTTCGGAAATATTAGCGATGGCCAGTCGCCCCAATTTCGATTTGATTAATTATCGGGATTATGATCAGGAAATATTTAATCGCAATCTGCCGATTTGGAAATCATTTGAACCGGGTTCTACTTTTAAAATTGTAACTTACGCCGCCGGTCTTGAAGAAAAAGTTTTTTCCATAAACGAACGATTTTATGATCCGGGGTTCACGGTTGTCGACGGAGCGCGAATTCGTTGTTGGCGCGCGGGCGGCCATGGCGATCAGTCTTTTCTCGAAGTTATTCAGAATTCTTGTAACCCGGGTTTTGTCCAAATCGGTTTACGGCTCGGTAAGGAGCGATTGTTTTCTTATATTGATAATTTTGGATTCGGTAAAAAAACCGGGGTTGACCTTTTGGGAGAGGCGAGTGGTATAGTTTTTAATCCCGATCGAATCGGCAATGTTGAGGTTGCAACCAGCGCATTCGGTCAGGGTAATACGGTAACCCCGCTCCAACTGGTTAATGCCGCCAACGCCGCCGTTAACGGCGGCAATCTAAATACCCCTTATATCTTAAAAGGTTTCGGTGTTTCCGGAACCAATACCTTGATTTTTCAACGCGACACTAAATTCGTTCGCCGGGTAATCAGTGAAGAAACGAGCGCCGTAATGCGCGATGTTTTAGAGCGGGTGGTGGCTTTAGGAACGGCAAGAAGTGCTTATATTGAGGGGTATCGGGTAGGCGGAAAAACCGGAACCGCTCAAATACCGATTGACGGTGTTTATGTTCCGGGGAAATATATTCTTTCGTTTCTCGGCATTGCTCCGATGAACGATCCGCACGTATCGGCTTATATTGCGATGAACCAACCAAAGTCATCGATTCAATACGGCGGTGTTATTGTCGCTCCGATGTTAAAAGAGTTGATGATTGACTCTCTGTCGCTTCTTGATGTCGCGAAACAGCAAGGCGGTATTGCCCGCGATCCCCGTTGGTGGGTTGATAAGTTTATGTATATTGTAGAGGATTATATCGGACGAAATCCGAAAACCATCGGTTTTCATCCTCATTACCGAATAAAAATTATCGGCTCCGGCGATATTATTATTGCTCAAAGTCCGGAACCGGGGGAGAAAATTATTCAGGATAGTTATGTAATCCTTTATACCAATTAAGATAATAATTCGAAAGAAAAGAGTAAAAGGTGAGGTAAAACTTAGCCTTTTTTATTACATATTAATGAACAATCATCATATTAACGGTTTAGCTAAACGGTGGAATAACTCGGTCCTGGTTGGTTTTAATTGCCGCAATTATACAATCCCTTTCGTGTCCGGCACCGTGCCGGTGATAGAATATGATCCGAAAATTATTGCCCAAGAAAGGAAA
>JALOBF010000120.1 GCA_023228385.1 Bacilli bacterium | reverse complement strand
AAACCACCGGAAAATAAGCAAAGTAAAAATATATTAAGTATTCCCCGTTTCCGTATTAAACGGAGGGATATCGTTATAGCGACATTGTATTATTTCTTTAGGTTATGCTTTTGCGATGGGAGAAAAACTGATTTTACTTATCCATGGAAAAACTTTCTTGCTAATGCAGCCTATCCGCAAATAAAAAGGATACCATGTAAAACGTAAATAAAAAAGTTATTGACATTTATAAATTATTATCATATAATAATTTATAATATGGTAGGAAAAAAACGGCTAAGAAAAGGAAGAGTAACGACATCTGGTTATTACAGAGAAAGACTGGCAGGTGGAAAGTCTTATAACCCGGTCGTGAACGTCGCCTTGGAGCCGGTATTGCGAACTTATTAGTAGTGATACCCGTATCATCTTGCGTTAAAGATTTAAGAGCACCAAATGAATTTTTTGGTGAAGCGAGGTGGTACCGCGGAATATTTCGTCCTTATTGTTAATAAGGATTTTTTTATTGGAGGTGCGATATGAAACTAAAAGATTTGCCTACTAAATATGATTTTAACAGTGTTGAATGCGGTAAGTATCAGAAGTGGATTGAAAACGGATATTTTACCGCCGGCGATGTTACGAAGAAACCCTTTACTATTGTAATTCCGCCCCCGAATATTACCGGTAAACTGCATTTGGGGCATGTTCTGGATACGACGCTTCAGGATATTATTATTCGGCGGAAACGAATGCAAGGGTTTGATGCCTTATATTTACCGGGTACGGATCATGCCAGTATTGCAACGCAAGCCAAGGTCGAAGCGGAATTGAGAACAAAAGGCATAACCCGTTATGATTTGGGTCGTGAGCGATTCCTTGAGATTTGTTGGAAATGGAAAGACAAATATGTCGATTTGATTCGCAAGCAATGGGCGGTTATCGGTTTAAGTCTTGATTATAGCCGCGAACGCTTTACGCTGGATGAAGGGCTTAATCGGGCGGTCAATGAAGTCTTTATTCGGATGTATAACGAAGGGCTTATTTATCGGGGCGAGAAAATCATTAACTGGGATATTCAAAGCAAAACCGCCTTATCCAATATCGAAGTTGATTATCATGAAGTCGATGCTGCCCTTTATTATATTACCTATCCCTTTGCCGCCGGCCGTTCGGGCGGGCTGACGGTTGCCACCACCCGTCCCGAAACCATGTTTGGCGATGTCGCCTTAATGGTTAATCCCAAAGATAAGCGTTATCGGACATTCATCGGACGGGAAGTCATGATTCCGGAAACGAACCGTAAAATTCCGGTTATCAGCGATGATTTTGTTGACATCGAGTTTGGAACCGGGGTGGTAAAGGTAACGCCGGCCCATGATTCCAATGACTTTGAAGTCGGACTTCGCCATAATCTCCCGATGCCGCTTTGTATGAACGAAGACGGTACGATGAACGAAATGGCCGGAAAATATCAGGGTATGGAACGTTTTGCCTGTCGCGCGGCAACCGTAAAAGCATTGCAGGCGTCGGGCAATCTTAAAAAAATCGAGAAAATTGTTCATGCCGTCGGTCACAGTGAACGAACCGGCGTGATTGTTGAACCGCGTCTTTCCAAACAATGGTTTGTTGCGATGGATTGCTTGGCTAAGAAGCTTCTTGAAATGCAAAAGAGTACCGGTAAAATTAATTTTATTCCGGCTCGGTTTGAAAAAACCTTTACCGATTGGCTTATTGATATTCAGGATTGGTGTATATCCCGACAATTATGGTGGGGACATCGAATACCCGCTTGGTATCGGGACGATGAAGTTTATGTCGGTCACAAGGCGCCGGAAGGTGCGGGTTGGCATCAGGATGAAGATGCGCTTGATACTTGGTTTTCAAGTGCCCTTTGGCCTTTTTCAACTCTCGGCTGGCCGGATGAGACTTCCGATTTAAATCGTTATTTTCCAACCGATGTTTTAATTACCGCTTATGATATTATTTTCTTTTGGGTTGCCCGAATGGCATTTCAATCAAAATATTTACTCGGAGTTCGTCCCTTCCGTGATGTTTTAATTCACGGCCTTATTCGCGATGAGTTCGGTCGGAAGGTAAGCAAATCTTTGGGTAATTCGATTGATATGCTGGAAGTCCGCAATCAATACGGGATGGACAGTTTACGCTATTTTTTAAGCACGACATCGACCCCCGGTCAGGATATTCGTTTTTCCGAGGAGAAAGTCGAAGCGGCTTGGAATTATATCAATAAAATTTGGAATATATCCCGTTATATCGGTCTTAATTTTGATGCCGTTAATTATGACGGGTGTGCCATTAATTTGGAAGCTTTATCAATAATCGATCAATGGATTTTAAATGAACTTAATGAACTGATAACCGCCGTTGATGATAATTTTGAAAAGTATGAATTCGGTGAAGCCGCCAAAATGATATATAAATTCGTATGGCAAGATTTTGCTTCTTGGTATTTGGAACTGACCAAAGTCGTATTTTTGGAATCAGATTCGGATGAAAAGCAAAATACATGTTCCGTTCTTTCTTATGTTTTAGTTGCCACCCTAAAAATGCTCCATCCTTTTATGCCTTTTGTCACGGAAGAGATTTATCAACGATTTAATAAAGGAAGTATTACCGTCAGCAATTGGCCCGAAGCAGAACCATGTTTTTCCTTCCCCGATGCGCATCGGGCGGAAATCCTTTTTAATATTATTACCGCCATTCGAGGTGTCCGCGCCGATAAAAATGTTTCTTATCGGCAACTGATTGATTTGGAAATTCAGGCGCGCGATGAGGCGACAATTGATATTATCACTGCTAATTTACGTTACTTACAAAAGTTTGTGAATTATCGGACCATTAATGTCGGTTCTGAAGAAATTGATGCCAACGATAAAGTTATAACCGTTTTATCGGAAACTGTTGTGGCTGTGCCCATGGCTCAATTAGTTAATATTGAAGAGGAAATCGCCAAACTAAAGGAAAATCTTATTAAAATGGAAAAAGAAATCACCCGGTGCAAAAAGATGCTGGAAAATCCCAATTTTCTTAAAAAAGCTCCGACCGCAAAGGTTGCGTTGGAACGGGAAAAAATGGCTGATTATCAAAAGCAAAAAGAAGAGATTGAAAAAATTATTGCGGATTATCAAAAATAAAGAGAAGGCAACTTATGGTCAAAGATTATATTTTAGCGGTAATTATCGATCGGGGTAATTATGCCCAACAACTGGAGAATTTAGGATACATTGTTTATCGTTTTAATAACAACGATTCCGTTAAGGCATTTCTTTATCACGATTATTTGGATGTCATAATTAATGAGGTGACGAAAACGGCAATCATAACGAATACATTTTTGTCTTTTATCTTAACCGAACCGTTGGAAGATACATTAACACCGATTCTAGAACAAATACCGGATGAACGGGATTTTTCGGAACAACTTGCGCTTTCGATGCTTGATAACAACCACCATATTTATTATAATATTTTACGTCGATATTATAATGAATATAATAATCTTGAGATTGTTTTAAAAGAATTGGTTCAAAAAAAAGCCTATCCGATAATCAAAGATTATATTCACAAAATCAAAGGCATTTCTCTTAATATCGGTTCGCAAAAACTATATGGTCTTGCCCGTTTATTAGAAAAAAAGTTTAAAAGCAAGCAGGTTACGAACGAAGATATTAATATGTTTATTCAATATCATCGCAGAATTATAAAATATTGCAAACAACAAGGAGATTAATGTTTAATAATATCACCGATTTAATCAGTTGGATTGAATCCCAAAAACGAATGGTGCCGAAGATATCACTGGACCGCATGCGGCGAATATGTGAATTATTCGGTAATCCGCAAGCCGGTTTAAAATATATTCATGTCGGCGGAACGAACGGTAAAGGTTCGACCGTCAGTTTTATTAAAACTGTATTGCTTGAAGCCGGATATAATATCGGGACTTTTATTTCTCCCTATGTCGATGTTTTTAACGAAAGAATCGCTTTTAACAATCAATATATAAGCGATGACGAATTATTGGAATTGGGTAATTATATTATCGGTAAATACTATTTATTTGATGATAATGATATTTCGCGACCGTCTTTTTTCGAGTTTATCACATTAATGGCATTTATATATTTTTCGCGTCAATCTCAGATTGATTTAGTCATTCTTGAAGTCGGTTTAGGCGGACTTTTGGATGCGACCAACATTATTATCCCGTTGGTTACGGTTATTACCAGTATCTCATATGATCATGAAAAAGTACTCGGCACGAGTTTACAAGAAATTGCCCGTAATAAATTGGGAATTGTAAAATCGGGGGTCCCGCTTGTTACCTTAAAAAATGAGGATGTGCTTGATATCGTACGTACGGCGGTTACGGAAAAGCAAAGTCCCTTGGTTTTAATTGATCCGAAAGATATTAAAAACATTAAAGCGACTATCGATTATACGAGTTTCGATTATCAAGATTATCACAATCTTGAAGTCGGACTTCTAGGCTTTCATCAAGCCGAAAATGCCGTATTGGCCCTCCGGACGATTAGAGTATTAAGCGACATTTACGGTT
>JALOBF010000119.1 GCA_023228385.1 Bacilli bacterium | reverse complement strand
ACCGTTGAATCTGTCTTGCCGCGATAAACCTTTCCGGTATTACTCATTACGGTTGGCATATCGGTAAACCACGATAGAGCAACACCGTTTATTTCGGTTGGGAAATTAAGATCACACTCAATCTTACTAAAATCAATATCTCCAAATAAAGTATTTTCAACCGCAAGTAAGGTATCCCAATCTTCTTTCTGATAACGCGCGACAATAAAATTAAATGTTTTTATAGCATTGTGATCTCCATAAGATAAATAAGCATATAAGTTTATCCCAATATCGGCGGCTTGCGGAAAGACCCTCCCGGTATTATCCATAACGGTTTGGTCCGAACTAACCCAAGATATTTTCACTTTATTTATTTCCGGCGGTAAAATCAAATCAGCTGTAACCAGCTGTTGATATTCTTCACGAAGAAGAATTTTTTTTACATATTCAAGTCTGTCGGATACCGATAAAGTAAGACCTTTGACTTTTAATTTATAGTTATAAACTTTTGAAACATTTTGATAGTTAAAATAAGCATAGAGTTCAACCTTAACATCTTCTTCTTGACGATATACATGTCCCGAAGCAGTTACAATCTCCGGTTTACTGCTTATCCAAGTAATGGTAACGTCGTCTATTTCTGGGGGTAAGACTAAATCATCATCAATCATTTGTAAATCGATGTGAGCAAATATCTTACTGGCTATTTCGTCAATACGATTTTTTTGTCTGCAACTTACTAAAAAAACAAATACCAGTAAGATAAATATTATTCTAAGCGTTTTATTCATATAGTTACTCCTTAGCTAGCATATAATTATATCATAAATCAGTGAGAAATGTAATTTTTTTTATTATTTTGCGATATTAATCATCTATGGAAAAAACAAAAAACATAAACCAATTCAGAAACTTTGGCTGTAATGTTTGTAAATAAGGATAAAATGTTTTATAATTAATTATTTTTTTAGACGACAAAAGCATCACTAATTTTAGAGATGCTTCTATTTTACTTTTATTTAATATGTGAATGATTTTCTTCTCTATCAAAAAATACTATATCAATACTATATTCTGTGTTTTTTATTTTTTATTTTTGCTAATCTTTTTACATATTTCATAATTAAATAATCTTTTCTAAATAAATTCACAAAAATGAAGACATTTTAAATTATGTTTTTTTTCACCGTAGAGTTATATCATTTTATTACAAGATCATATTTTGTCAATTCTTCAATAGTTTGATAAGCTGCCATAACCGTGTTTTGTTCCCACCATCATATTATTAGATTAAAACAGAAAAATGCCTAATAGGCATTTCTAGTGTTTCTTTCTAATAATTATTATTATTAATCCAATTATAAAAAAAACATTAATGATTGAAGAGAAAAACTTACAACCTCTTTTTTTTACATTTTCAATAGATTCAATAGGATTTTGGGGATTCTCTGGATTATTTGGTTCAACTGAATCAACAATAGCTTTCGCCTTTTCACTAAATTCATTTAGGAGATTCTCAACCTCATCAATGTTTTCGGCATTATTAATTAATAATTTGCTTTTTTCTAACAAATCATTAAATTCATTTATTGCTTTATCAGTCTTAAAAGTACATTTATAACTATCTAAAATATTCAAGCCTTCAGAAATCTTTTTTTCAAGATTTACTTCTTCTATTGCAGTTAAAATGTTATTCAATTCATCTATAAATTTATTTTTAATATTATTAATATATTCCACATCATTTGCTTCATCGATATCAAGTTTATAAGCTTTTACAAGTTCTTTAATAATAGTTTGGTCTTCTAATGAATAATTTTCCATATTTACTTCATTTAATATATTTAGAGCTTCTGTTTTTTTTAAATCTAAATATTCTTTTTCTAAAACCATCTTATTATAATAATCTATTAACTTAGTTCTAGAAAATACCAAAACTTGATGATCTTCACTTAAAGTCTGATATTTATCATATACTGTCTTTACTTCATCTAAACTGCTTGAGTTTAAGACTTTTATGATATCATTTTCTATAACATTAGCTTCTTTGTAATCATCATATTTTAGAACATTTAAATATTTTCCGACATAACTATCACTTATGCTGTAAAATGGAGAATTTTCAATCTTATAGTCCAAATACTTTGCAATATATAACATTCCGCCAGCTTCGATAGTAATTTCATTTACTTCACTTAATTTACTTTTAGCTTGTGAAACTAAATTATTAGCATTTACTAATAAGAATCCGTAATCTCCATTATTTGGAATGCCTGATACATTTAATGTAATTGGACTATCAGTGATATTTTGATATACTACTCCACACGATGGGTAAGTATATGTTAGAACTGTCGATGAAGTAATTTTTAAATAATTACCTTTTGCTAAAAATAAACAATAATTATCTAATAACATTATATAATTATCCCAACCAATGTAACTTCCGTCGTATTCTTGCGGATCAGTTATAATCATTGAGCCACTAGCATTACGATAAAATAAATACCTTCCATTATTATCAAGTTCCCCCAAATTTAAAGTTACTATTCGTTTTATTAAATCGACGCCATTACTAACTGTAACTCCTATTTGCACTTCATATGGACCAAATGATGAAATTAATTTTTTATTGTTTTCTAAATCAATATAATCATTTTCATCCCAAACAAATTCATAACCATTATAAATAGTTTCGATATTAAGTTCATTATTTAAATGCTTAGCAAAACTATCTAAATATTCATCAAATACATTATCCATTAAATTGTGTTTGTTTATTCTTATAATTGCACTTTCAAATTCATTTGCATTTGTAATTAACTTTTTGTCACTTTCACTTAAAGATAAATATGTTTCATATGTGGAAGCAACATAATTTACATACTCATCATTATACTCCATAAAGTTTTTAATACCATTTATATAACTTATAACATTCTCTACGGTATTATAATCATTTAATGAAACAGGATTAGAAATCTTATTAGCTTTATTAACACTAGATACATAATAACAATAATTATTATCTAAAGTTAGATTATAAGTATTATTAGTTTGGTAACTTAAAACATATTTTGCTTTTGTAGTATCTAATAATTCTCCTTGAGGAACTTTCCAAACAATATACCCTCTTGTGTTATCTACTTTATCCCAACTTAATGAGCCATCATTATACTTTAGATTGGTAATCAATTTAGATGGTACATGATCTAGAGTTTTTATTTCTGCGCTTGGGACCTTTGTTTGATAATAATCATTATTAATTTGACGAAATTCATTCATTAACTCACTATCTTTAATCAAACTTTGATAATTAAAATAGGATGTTCCTAAAATTCCTTTATTTAGATAAAAATAAGAAAGTTGTTTTGCTAAATCTTTGCCGCTAGTCCAACCTTTTTTTAAGGTAAATGCAGAAACGCTTCCTATTCCTATATAAAGGTTAGTCTTCTTATACTTAGTTGTTAAACTCCACCAGTTAGCTACATTTTCAAAATCGTAATTTTCATAGCCATAACTACCATATATTTGTGGCAAAATATAATCTAACCAACCATTTTCAATCCATTTCTTTGTGTTGCATAAAGTTGATCCATCATAATGACCTAAGCTTAATAGTTTTGAATAACAACCGATTGGAGCAACTAAATTACCAAACTCATCATATACGGGTTCTTTATCATAAACATAATCTATAAATCTATAAGCGACAGATGGTGAGATACCAAATTGAACTGCTTTATTATTATTAATATTATAATTTTTAATCAATTTATAAATATTTTCAATTAAAATATCCACTTGTTCGCGGCGAAAATCATTTTTAGATAATCCTAATGTATTGTATTTTGCTAAAGATGCTGAATCATCAATACCAGAAATATAAAAATAATCATCAAAATGTATTCCATCAACATCATATTTTTCAACAATCTCTTTAATAGAATCACAAATAAAATCTCTAACTTCAGGTATTGCTGGATTCAAAATAACCGTTGAATCATTATAAAGTAAATTATTTATATTACTTGCTGGGTTATTCGGATAATCTTTATAAGAATCAACTATACTATCTAAAGTAGTATTATTAAGACTACCGACACGATATGGATTTAACCAAGCATGAAATTCCATCCCGCGATTATGACATTCTTCTATCATCCACGCAATAGGATCAAAAGAATAAAAATTTACTTTTTGATAATATGACGCCAGAGGATTTAATTTAGATTCATATAAAGCATTATTATGAGTCCTCATATGAAATAAAATAGTATTTATATTTAAACCTTGTAATTTATCTAGTGCATTTATTATGATTTTTTTATATTCTTCTTCAGTAGTGTAATTAGGAATATCACTAATGTAATGAGATATCCAAACAGCACGAAATTCTTGTGCTGGTTCAACATATTCTTCTGCAGTTATTACTACCGCTTCCGCATTTACACTTTTATTAACTAAACAAATTGTAAAAGCAATAATAAATATTATAATATATAATCTCTTTATTTTCACAATTAAATCAATCCTTTTTATTTGCATAATGATGATATCATATTTATTCACTCAACAAGTTCATATGTATTG
>JALOBF010000006.1 GCA_023228385.1 Bacilli bacterium | reverse complement strand
CCTCGAGCGCCCATTAACATGCCCCGCGATAATTTTTTTGATACCTCGTAAATATTAGTTTCGTTTAACGCATATATCTCGTTAACACCACCGTCAATCGTTAACTTCATATTGGTGCCGGTATCGCCGTCCGGAACCGGAAACACATTTAACGCATCAACTACTTTGTAATTGATTCTCAAGTTTTCGGCTCCGTTTGTAATCATTGCCTTAAACAAAGCACCATCTATTTTTTTGATTTGCATATAAGTGCCCCCGTTTTTGTTCTTTCTATTTTTCAATTATACCATATGACTGTTTTTTAAGCAAGTTAAAATTATCTGTGCTATGACATTATCACCTAAATTATTTACCAAGCAGCAATTACTCCGTCTGTTCTTGACTCCGTTCCTCCCGCCAAAACACCGGTTTCCGGATTCCGCCAAATTATCTGACCACGGCCAAAACTTGTCGGGGAATGCTCCACTTCGATTTGATGGCCTCTCGCCGCTAATTGTTCGATTAAATGATGGGGAAAACGTTGTTCGACCTTCACAATTCTATCTTTAATCCATTGCCACCTCGGAGCGTCAAGAGCCGCTTGCGGATTCATACCAAAATCGATACAGTTGGTAATTACCTGAAGGTGTCCCTGCGGTTGCATAAAACCGCCCATAACGCCAAAAGGACCAATCGGATGGTGACCTTTAGTAAGAAAGCCGGGAATAATGGTATGATAAGTTCTTTTCCCTGGTTTCAAGGAATTGATATGACCGGGATTAAGCGAAAAGGTATGACCGCGATTCTGCAAAGTAATTCCCGTGTTGGGAACAACCAAACCGGAGCCGAACCCCATATAATTACTTTGGATATAAGATACCATATTACCTTCGCAATCAGCAGTGGCAAAATAAACCGTTCCGCCGTTATTTTCGTCTGCAGCCAGCGGCATCAGGGAATAATCCGATATCATATTTCGCCTATATTCAGCATATTCATCGGTTAATAAGTCCGATACCTTAACTTTCATTTCAGCGGAATCAGTAATATAATTCAAGCCATCAATAAAAGCCAACTTGATTGCCTCTATTTGCTTATGAACAGTCTCATCATTAAAAGGATGAAGATTATCGTAACCTTTAAGAATATTTAATGCCAAAAGGCAAACTAAACCCTGTCCGTTCGGAGGTATTTCCCACACTTGATAACCGCGATAATTAATGCAAATAGGCTTGACCCATTGTACCTTATAATTAGCTAAATCTTCTTTTCTGATAAAACCTTGGTGTTCTTTTGAAAACTCGTCAATTGCCTCAGCTATACACCCCTGATAAAATTCCGCAGCGTTAGAGTCGGCAATTATTTGGAGAGTTCGAGCATGGTCTTCCGACTTCCATATTTCTCCCGCTCGGGGCGGTTTATTGTAAGGAGCAAAAACTCTAAACCATTCTTTGTATTCCCGATCAGTCAGATTTTGACGGTATATATTATACGTAATCCCCCAGTTTAAAGCTGTCGTCGGTGATACCGGATAACCATTAGCGGCATAGGCAATCGCCGGAGCCATTGATTGTTTTAACGATAATTGGCCAAATCGCTCAGCAAGTTCCTGCCAAGCGGCAGGAACACCGGGAACGGTCACCGGAATAAAACCATAACGGGGCATTTCCTTATAACCCTGTTCTTTTAATTTTTCAATAGATATTTCCCGTGGGGCCGGCCCGCTGGCGTTTAAACCGTAAAGTTTTCCCTGATACCATACCAAAGCAAAAGCATCGCCGCCAATACCGTTAGAGGTCGGCTCAAATACAGTTAAACAACTCGCTACCGCTATTGCAGCATCAACGCTATTTCCGCCTTTTTTAAGAATTTCCAATCCGGCCTGAGCAGCCAATGGATTGGAAGATGCAACCATGCCATTTCGAGCATATACTGCTTTTCGACTCAACTGATAAGGATTATAATAAGGACTGTTTATAAACAAGAGAACCCTCCTAGTATATTAGTAAAATAATTATATTATATATTTAATTAATTATCAAGTTATAATCTCTGTTCAAATAAATAGCATAAAAATCGCAGCACAAATAATAGCCTTTATTCTGAAGTTTTTTATTATCAATAATAAAAACCCTAATATTATATAATCATCTATAACATTAAGGTTTAAAAATTTGTGTATTTAGGTCCAGTTATTCTTGTTTTACATTCTGTTGCGACCTGTAAATACAGTTATCAAAACGATGTTTTGACACTGTAAGCATAATATGAAAAAATATTATGATATCTGAATAAAATATTAATCTAAATAATTATAAAGGCGTGCTTGAGATTATTTTTTTCTTGATTTAGATTGTTGAGTATGATATAATACTTAAAGTAGAAAACTCTAAATCCTTATAAGGAGGGATAATATGGCTCGTAAATGTTATATTACCGGATTGGGTACAATATACGGAAATAATCGTCCGCACTCTTTAAAAACTTCCCGACGCAGTTGGAAAGCAAATCTCCATAAAGTAAGAATTAAAGACAAAAACGGAAAAATAAAAAGAGTATATGTTTCAGCCCGTGCTTTAAAATCCGGATTAGTGGAAAGAGTATAGAAAAAAAGGCCTACTTTATTGAGCCTTTTTTTCTTTTCTTGAAAATATTTGTATGAGTTTACAAATAATGTAAGATAAAAATCTTGGTAATCTTATTACATAAATCCTCATAACTAATCCCTCAATTCAATAAATTATATGTAAAAGACCACCAATTTAGACTATAATGTTTCAATCACCAATAATCTTTTACCATTTAACGTAACTTGAGCTTCTTCTTGAACAATTTCATTACTTAAACATCGGTTATCAAAAGGGTGAAGATGATATTTATTTAACTGATATTTAAAACCGGAAAGCGATATAATAGTATCATTCTCAATGGCAAAAAACGAACAATATTTATATTTACTTTTCTTAAAAATCGTGTTTTCGCGAATAATACAAATATGATTGCGTTCGTCAAACATTTCGATATTGTAATCGGAATAAGAAATAATAACATTTAATGCCGCAATAAAATGATCGATACGCCCCCCGGTTGCATTATAAATTTCAATTTTATCACTTTTCATCGGTAAAACTTCCTGAACGGCTAATTCCAAATCACTTAAATCTTTCTTTTCAGGATAAAATTTAACCTTAGAGCAATGGATAATAACTTCCTCAATATTACAGGAATCAAAATCACCGACCGCCAAATCAACCTTTAATCCTTTTTCCACAATATTATATATTCCCCCGTCAACGCCGACTAAAAACTCATCGGCGTCAGGGTGATATAATTTTTTAAAACCGTTAGGTCCGGCACTGACTATTTTTATAATCATAGTTTTTTCAAACCTTCGATTGCCGCTTTACGATCAGCAGCTTTAAAAATATAAGTTCCGGCAACTAAAATATCCGCACCGGCTTCTTTGGCCATAACTGCGGTTTGCTCATTGATTCCGCCGTCAACTTCAATTAGGTAATGATAATTGTTTTGTTTTTTCATATCGCTTAAATACCTGATTTTATCAAGGGCGCTTTCCATAAAAGTCTGGCCGGAGAATCCCGGTTCAACAGACATAACAAGAACGATATCGACATCATCAAGGTATTCTTCAAGTAAAACAATATCAGTTTTGGGACGGATTGAAATTCCGACTTTTGATCCTAAATTACGAATAAATCGAATCGTTTTCGCAACATCCGATACTGCTTCATAGTGGAAAGTTACAATGTCAGCTCCGGCTTTAATAAATTGTTTCGCAAAGAACATTGGTCTTTCAATCATCAGATGAACATCAAAAACCAAATTAACCTGTCCTTTAAGATTCCGGTAAACATCGGGACCAATCGTGATGTTAGGAACAAAATGTCCGTCCATTACATCAATGTGAAGCAAATCGGCACCGTAACTTTCCACTTCCTTTACTTCTGTAAGCAATTGGGAAAAATCAGCTGATAGTATTGAAGGGGCAACTAACATATTACTCTCCTTTTTTTAATATTTATTTTTCAATAATTCTTTTAATTCTTGATGAAAAAGATGATAATTTTGATAACGACTTTTAATGATTTCACCGGTATTCACCATGTTTTTTACCGCGCAGCCCGGCTCATCAATATGAAGACACCGGCTGTATTTACATCGGTCGGCATTAGCGAAGAATTCACGAAAGCAATGTGACAGTGTTAAAAGGTCAGGGAAATCAAAATCAACATTACCAAATCCGGGAGTATCGGCAATCCAACCATCCTCAATACATAATAATTCTACATGACGGGTCGTATGTTTACCACGTCCTAAGGCCAGGGATATGGTATCGGTTTTAAGTTGAAAAGAGTGATCCAAATAATTAAGAAGAGTACTTTTTCCAGTCCCGCTTTGACCGGCTAAAACCGAAATATGATGATTTATTTCCGCTTGCAAGTCCACAATCGGAACCGAATCCAGTCCCGAAAGATAGGTTTTATATCCGATCGAACGGTAATAATCGTTAATTAAACTAAACTCTTTTTGCTCCGATAATAAGTCAATTTTGGTGAAAACGAGGATAATTTCAATATCTAAATATTCAACAATCGCTATTAATCGGTCCAATAAATTAAGATTTAAATCGGGTTCTTTTACCGAAAAAATCAAGAAGGCCTTATCGATATTCGCAATTGTCGGTCGGTTTAATTCATTACATCGCGGGTAAATTTTTAATATTATTTTCTGTTTAGGATCAAACTCAACCCAATCGCCGACTTTCGGCGAAGCGTCTTTGATACGAAAAAGTCCACGCGGTTTAGTAACATAGATTCGATTTTCTTTATCAACAATCGTGTATTCACCACTAATAGCTTTAATAATCAGTCCTTTCATATCATCTCCTTTATCCGTAGTTGTCCGCAGGCAGCGTTGATATCGTGCCCCTGCTCTTTTCTGGTTACAACATTTATATTGTTTTTAATAAGATATTCGAAAAATAACCTTGCTTGCGATAAGTCGGTTCGTTTAAAAATTCCGGTTTCATTATAAGGTATTAGGTTAACATAACAATTTAATCCCCGAACCAAACGCATCAGAGCATCAGCATCTTGAAGGCTATCATTAATCCCCAACAACAAAATATATTCTATAGTTATTCGGCGGTTAGTTTTCTTATAGTAATAATGCAGGGCTTTAAACAAAGTTTCAAGATTGTAGGCTTTATTAATCTTCATATAACGGTTTCGCTTTTCATCGGTCGCAAAATGAAGGGAAATGGCCAGATTGACTTGAAGCGGGAAAGCGCTAAATTCATATATCTTCGGAACAACACCGCAGGTGGAAAGGGTAATATGGCGGCTGCCAATCGCAAGCCCCTTAGGGTCGTTAATGATTTTTATAAACTCAAGAACATTGTCATAATTATCAAAGGGTTCACCAATACCCATAATTACGACATGACTGACCCTTTTACTCACTTTACGCAGAACATCATCAATCGTTACCACTTGCATAACCATCTCGCCGGGAGTTAAATCCCGAATTTTTTTTACCTGCCCGCTTGCACAAAATAAACAACCCATATTACAACCGACTTGGGTTGTTACGCAAACCGAATAACCATAGTCATGTTTCATTAGTACGGTTTCGATTAAATTGCCGTCAGGCAACTGATAAAGATATTTTTCGGTTTCGTCTGCAGAAACTGAAACCTTAACAATCTCTAAAGAACCAAAATAATAATCTTCCTGCATTTTGATGCGAATTTCTTTTTTTAGATTAGTAATTTCAGTAAAATCGGTAATCCGCTGCCGATAGACGGCTTCGTATATTTGCGTAGCCCGAAACTTTGGACTTCCTAAAGCAATAAAATAAGCAGCCAAAGCGTCCCGGGAATAATCATAAATATTAACTTTCATCTCATTCACTTCCGTTTTTCCATTATGCAAATATAAAAACCATCAGTTTGATACTCGAACGGTAAAATTAAACGTTCATTGATGACGGCGGCATCAGGGTGACGGGCTAAAAATGAGATGATTTGCTTTTGGTTTTCTCGGGGATTAATCGTACATGTCGAGTAAGTATAAATTCCGCCCGATTTAACCAAATACCAAGTGTGATTTAAAATCTCTTTTTGTAAATTTATCAGTTCTTCGATAGCCGCCAAACTAATGCGGTATTTTAAATCTATTTTGTGACTTAAAACCCCCAAACCCGAACAAGGAACATCAGCTAAGACATAATCAAAATCTTTTTCCGTAAAGACCTGTTCTATTTTTGTCGCATCGGCAAGAACCGTTTTTACATTTTCTATACCCAATCGTAAAAATTGCTTATTCATTAAATCAATTTTATGCGGATAAATATCACAAGCGTAAATCATACCCGTATTTCTAAGCAATGCCGCTAAATGAGCGGTTTTGCCGCCGGGACCGGCACATAAATCAATTATTTTCGCCCCCGCTTGAGGGTTCATCATTTCCGCAACCAATTGTACCGAGTTGTCCTGGAAGACAACCAAGCCATCTTCCAATAAATAATGATTGTGAAGGTCGTCGGTAATAAACAGTCCCGACTGAACAAGAGGTGATCGATAATAACCGATTGCATCGCCTTCTAGAATAGCTTCCACTTCTTCAACAGATGTTTTTATCGTATTGACGCGAACGGCAAGCGGTCGACTTGAGTTGTTTTCCTTCAATATTTTTTCCGTCGTGACATAATCATAATCTTGAAGCAAATAATCAACCAGCCAAAGCGGATGCGAATATTCGATACTTAAAAATTCATTTGGTTTTAACTGAGTAAAATCTTTCTTTCCAGAACGAATATAATTTCTTAAAACGGCATTTACAAAGGCCCCGGCGGTCCGCCCTTCACTTTTGGCAATCTTAACCGCCTCGTCAACCACCGCAAAAGCCGGAATATCGGTATAATCAAGTTGATAGACACTCATATAAAGTAGATATTTAAGGTTGGATTTGGTTGTTTTTTTGATAAACGATAATAATAAATATTCAATTTTAATCAGGTTTTCAATCGTACCATATACCAATTTTGTAAATAAACGACGATCATTATAACTTAAATGATATTTATTTAAATAATAATTAACCGTCAGATTGGCATAGGCTTTATCTTCGATTATTTTATTAATTGCTTCGATAGCAAGTTTTCGTGCATTCATTTAAATTCATCCATTTTTCTAATAAAGTCTAGCAAATCGTTTCCCGAGAGATAAGTTTCGCCAATGACACCGTGCATACCGTCATCAAAATCATGAAAATCACTCCCGCCGGAAACCAAAAGGCCATAACGGTGAGCAAGTCCGCGATATTTTTCTTCATCCGCATTATTATTAGCCGGATATATTGCTTCGATACCATCAATGCCTAAAGCGATAATCGCTTCCGGTTTCGTTTTTTTTAATAATACCGGATGAGCTAAGAAAACCAAACCCTTACATTTTTTTATTAAGCGAATGCCTTCTTCGGTTGTAAGTTTTGTACTTGGAATATAAGCCGGACGGCCAATGCCAATCATTTTATCAAAAATCTCAATTCGGGAATAAGGATAGCCTTCAGCAATTATTGCACGGGCAATCGAACCGCGGGTAATACTGTCTGAATTTTTAATCATATCAAAATCAAAATCGATATTGAAAAAACTTCTTAACCTATCACGAATCGCATAAGCCCGTTCAATACGGTGCTGTTGTTGTTTAATCAGGCGCGCTTCCAAAATATCAGTCGTTTTCGGGTTGGGGAAGTATCCCAGGAGGTGAACACTTTCACCGTAATAATCGGTAGATAATTCAACCCCAAAAATTATCCTTAACTGAGAAGGGTGCTTAATGGCTTCTTTAGCCCCGGAGAAAGTATCATGATCGGTTATTGCAATATAATCAAGATTTTGGGCCAGTTTAATAATTTCCGTTACGGTGTAAACACCGTCAGAATGAACGGTATGAATATGAAAATCACCTTTCATTGTTTTGAACCCATTTCATTGTAAATAAGCATAATCATATATCTTTTTTCTAACTCCCGATAATATTGACTAAATATCTGATTAGAGAATAAATCAATTTTATTAGTCGTACGAATTACATAAAGGATTTTATTAAACAAATCAATCCATTCCGCAAACCTTAAGACCACCACATCATCCGACAACAAAAAATATTGATACGGATATGATTGAATATAATTGTTAACCCCGCCCGTTTTAATCGCCTTAACTAAAGCGTTAACCGTATTTACAATTAATTCTCCGCTATTATAATAGATATAATCGTAAGCTTCCTGGAACGATTTATATTCTTGAATCATTTCGTTTGTCGTTTTATTTAACGCATCCAATTGCTGATATGTTTTGTTTTTACAAATACTAAATGTCGCCATTTTTAAATTTTGGTAATATTGCTTTTGAAAATCGGCAAGTTGATTGTTTAAATCCCGCCCAAAATCAAACAATTCATTTATTTTAATAAACAGATTGTCAAATTCAAAACCAACATCATCTTTAGTATATTTAAGAATTTCAGCCCGTTTCTTGATATCTTCATAATTTTTTTTAATCCGATTAATTTGTTTATCAAGCAATATCATTTTCTCATTATACTTCGTATCACGCAATGCTACCCGGGCAAACAATTTTAAAAAATGGTATTTATGAAGCATCATTTTGGCTTTAGCATCATAGGCCTGGACGGAATCCAAGATTTTATCCGCTTTGGTTTTTGCATCAAAGCAATCCTCAAGATTATATTTATTTTCAACATACTCCGCCCGTTCAAAATATATTTCATCATCATTTGCTATCGACAATGTTTTTGCCGGGATTTCCGGAACCTTAATATTTACTTTTTCTTTAGGTTTTTTAAAAAAAGAAAATATCCTCATATTTATAATTCCTTCATTTATATTTTAATTATAACATTTTATTGAATAAATGTTAAGAATTTCTTTTTATAAGTTTAATAACGGATAAAGATAAAAGATGATTTCTTTTCGGAATCATCTTCTCTTTGTGTTGTTTATTAACATATAAAGACATGGGAACAACCTATATACTGTCTGTCACACAAAGAGGCTATTTTGTAAGTGTTAGTTAACTTATAAAACAGCCTCTTATGCGAATTCTTATTATTTTTTTAGATTATAGAATGATTTAATACCGTTATAAACAGCGGTTGTTCCTAGGTCATCTTCAATACGCATTAACTGATTGTATTTTGCAATCCGATCGGTACGGCTCATCGAACCGGTTTTGATTTGACCGGCATTAAGAGCAACGGCAATATCGGCAATAATCGTGTCTTCGGTTTCGCCGGAGCGATGACTTATAACCGCGGTATAGCCTGCTTTTTTTGCCATTTCAATTGCTTCAAAAGTTTCCGTTAAAGTTCCGATTTGATTCACTTTAATGAGTATTGAGTTGGCGATGCCATTAAGAATTCCCTTGGCAAGACGTTTGGTATTAGTAACAAAGAGATCGTCACCGACTAGTTGTACCTTTTTACCGAGCCTTTCGGTTAAGTATTTCCAACCGTCCCAATCATCCTCATCAAGACCGTCTTCGATTGAAATAATCGGATACTTATTGCATAGTTCAACATAGAACTCCACAAGTTCTTTTGCATCTAATGTTTTACCGCCTTCGCCGGCTAATACATATTTATTTGTCTTTTTATCAAAAAACTCACTGGCGGCAACGTCCATTGCTAAAAGGATATCTTTACCGGGAACATAACCGGCTTTTTTTATTGCCTCCAAAATTACCGTAATCGCTTCTTCATTGCTGTTTAAATTCGGAGCAAAGCCGCCTTCATCACCAACCGCGGTATTAAGGCCTTTACCTTTTAATACTTTTTTAAGATTGTGAAAAACTTCAGCCCCCATCCGAATCGCTTCTTTAAAATTGGGCGCCCCAACCGGCATAATCATAAACTCCTGAAAATCAACATTATTGTCGGCATGTGAACCGCCGTTTAGAATATTCATCATCGGCGTCGGCAACTCTTTAGCATTAAATCCGCCCAGATAATTATAAAGCTGAAGCCCAGAATAATCACTGGCAGCCCGAGCAACGGCCATTGACACGCCAAGAATAGCGTTGGCACCGAGTTTGCCTTTATTTTCAGTACCGTCAAGTTCAATCATTAATTGATCAATTCCGACTTGATCGAAAACATTCATTCCGATAATTTCCGGGGCAATAACATCATTGACATTATCAACAGCATTTAATACTCCTTTACCTAAATAACGATTAGCATCACCGTCCCGCAATTCTACCGCTTCATACTGGCCGGTTGATGCACCACTAGGAACTATTGCCCGGCCGAATGCATCGCTTTCAGTCCAAACTTCGACTTCAACTGTCGGGTTACCTCTGGAATCAAGCACCTCACGGGCATAAACTTCTTTAATAAATGGCATTTAATTCAATCCTTTCTTTATTTTATTATTATACTTTTGCCGGTCATTTCTTTCGGCTGTGTAATCCCTAATAATTCTAACATGGTCGGCGCAATATCGCCTAAATTACCCTCATTACGTAACTTAAAATCTTTTTCCGTAATAATAAGAGGCACAGGATTTGTGGTATGGGCGGAAAATGGCTTGTCTTTTTCATCCAACAATTGTTCAGCATTTCCATGATCGGCAGTAATCAATAAAATACCTCCGACTTCCTTAATTTTTTGATATATTTTACCGACACATTCATCCACCGTTTCAACCGCTTTAACAGTTGCATCAAAGACAGCGGTATGACCAACCATATCACAATTAGCAAAATTAAGAATAATGGTATCATACCGACCGGAAGCAATCTCAGCCAGAACTCTTTTGGTAACCAGAGCCGCACTCATTTCGGGCTGCAAGTCGTAAGTTGCGACTTTCGGTGAAGGAATAAGAATTCGGGTTGCTCCCGGCAGATTTTTTTCGGTACCGCCGTCAAAAAAATATGTAACATGGGCATATTTTTCTGTTTCTGCAATCCTTAATTGTTTTAACCCGTACCTGGAAATAACTTCACCGTATGTATTATTTAATTCTTGTAATTCAAAAGCAATATCACCTTTAACGTTTTCGCTGTATAACATCATAGAAACATAAGTTAGATTAGAAAAACGTTTCAAATTATCGATGGGAACTAAATCAGGATTAGTTAAGGCCATTGAAATTTGAATGGCCCGGTCCGGACGAAAATTGGCAAAAATAACACTGTCACCGTCGTTGATA
Organism: Bacilli bacterium; assembly: GCA_023228385.1. GTDB lineage: Bacteria > Bacillota_I > Bacilli_A > ML615J-28 > CAG-698 > UBA3946. The sequence continues at coordinate 15,734 of JALOBF010000006.1, read as the reverse complement.
TTAGATTCATCAGATACAATATAAGGAACTACAAATTCATCGGTAACCCCATGTTCATAACTTTCATCAATACCTTTAAGCATCCCTTTCTTTGGTGCCTGATTATAGACTAGGGCATCATAAGCCAGTTTTATCCGGTTCCAGTTTTTATCGCGGTCCATAGCGTAATAACGACCGCTGATAATACCGATTTTGCTGTTTCCCGTACTTTTAATCGCTTCGTCCAACTGACGAAGATAGTTTTTTGCCGATTGCGGCGGAACGTCCCGTCCGTCCAGAAACGCATGGACACATACTTCTTGTACGCCGCGCTTAACCGACTTGCGTAATAAATATATAATATGGTCAATATGGGAATGAACTCCGCCATCGGAGAGAAGTCCCATAATATGCAGTTTTGATTTGTTTTTAATTGCCTGATTAATGGCATTATCTATCGCGGGTACCCTATCTAGGGCCTCATCGCGTACGGCAATGGAAACTCTGGTAAACGATTGATATACAATGCGCCCCGCTCCCAAATTAAGGTGCCCGACTTCACTGTTTCCCATCTGTCCGGCAGGAAGACCAACCGCCTCCCCGCTTACATTTAATGTTGTATTCGGATATGTTGCTAACAGATAGTCGAGATTGGGTTTTTGAGCGGCAGCTATCGCATTTCCCCTGGTGTCGGGACTTAACCCGAAACCGTCCATTACGATTAGCATAACCGGTTTCTTTATCTTGATATTATTCATATATGCTCCTTTACTATCTGCTTTGATTATACTATTCCCATCTAATCATTTCAAGTTTAATACTTTGAAAATGCATTCATAAATAATAACTTTCGATTAAATTTGTTTTTTCCAACCTATAAATCAATTCATTGCATGTCACAACAAAAATCGGTATTCGTAATATCATATTAAGAATACGTTCAGGGAGTTTGGTTAAAATCACACCCATTTCATAATTCCATAATATCATTTGTAGTGTATTGATAGTAGTTTCAATAATTGCGATTAACGGTACCACTATCAACAACCCTAAAAGCGGGCGCCGAAAATTAAACTTTTTAATAAGGCCACCGCACAATCCCCAAAGCATTGTGGAAACGGTAAACAAATTCCAAAGGGTGGTTATTGCGGTAAAAATAATCCCGGCAATTGTTTTCGGCTGGCTAAACATTACCCAATTTGCCGGTAAAGTAAGGGAATAGGCAGTATCGGTTAGAAAACCGATTAGGAGTCCATAATACGGACCTAAAAAATAACCGGCCAATATTAGTGTTATCGGTGAAAAATTTAACAATCTGATGGTTGTTAAATTCACCGATAATATTTTTAAAACAATTGATAATGCACTAAAAATCGATGCCATTGCCATATGGCGAGTTCTATTGTTCATATTATAGCCCCCTTAATATTCCTGATTATTATATCATGATATCAATAATTTGTTAAGGGGGTATTTTAAAAAATCCAAGCGGTTGGAGAACTTGGATTATTCTTTATAATCAAATATCGTTTTTAAAGCGTTTTTTTCCAAACGTGATACTTGAGCTTGCGATATGCCAATATCATTGGCAATTTCCATTTGCGTTTTTCCCAAATAGTATCGCTCGTTAATAATGTTTTTTTCCCGTTTAGAAAGTCTCTTCATTCCGTTTTTTATCGTTAATTCTAATATTTTTCGATCCTCTGAATTATCTTCGTCTTTAATCTGATCAATCAGATAAATTTCATCACCTCCATTATTATAAATCGGAGTGTAAATCGAAATTGGATCTTGGATAGCCTCGAGGCTGATAACCACATCGATTTCTTCAACATTCAGCCCTTTCGCAATCTCCTCGGCCGAAGGTTCGCGATGATTTTCTTTTAAAAATTGCTCTTTGAAATGTAGTGATTTATAAGCCAAATCTTTCAATGATCTTGATACTCGAATCGAAGAATTATCGCGCAAATATCTTCTGATTTCCCCGATTATCATCGGAACAGCATATGTGGAAAACCGAACGCCATGGCTCATATCGAAATTATCGATTGCTTTAAGCAACCCCAAACAGCCAACTTGAAATAAATCGTCCAGATTTTCACCCCGATGGGAAAACTTTTTTATAACGCTCAAAATCAGTTTTAAATTACCGTAGACAAGTTCGTCCCGTGCTTCCTCATTTCCATTCTGACTTTGAACGATTAGTTCCATCATCCTTTCATTAGCGATGGTTTTTAATTCTGAAGTGTTAACTCCTGTAATTTCTACGCGATTACGCATTTAAAAATCCACCTCCTATTATATAGTGGTGGATTTTTTATGTTTTTATGCATACAATCGCAAACTAACTACTTAGACAATTGCTCGGCTTTCAATTTCATGTCGCATCTTATCAATAATTCTTTTTTCCAATCTAGATATGTAAGATTGTGAAATGCCAAGAAGATCGGCAACCTCTTTTTGCGTCAAAGGTTCATGTCCGAACAAGCCGAATCGCATTACAATAATCTCCTGTTCCCTTTTGGGTAAATTTCCCAGTGCGCGATAAATCTCTTTTTTATCTTCGTCTTTAGTCATTACTTCCAAGGCTTCATCTTCAACCGCGGCAAGGATATCAGCAAGCACCATTTCATTGCCTTCACTATCAACATTAAGAACTTCGTCCAATGATATCTCCTGCCTGATTTTATGAGTTTTTCGTAAATGCATTAATATTTCATTTTCTATACAGCGAGAAGCATAAGTAGCCAGTTTAATGTTTTTTTCTATTTTAAAGGTTTGAACGCCTTTAATCAAGCCCATCGAACCGATGCTGATTAAATCCTCAATATTAATCCGGGTTGATTCGAATTTTTTGGCGATGTAAACAACCAGACGGAGATTATGAACGATTAGAGTATTACGAGCTTCCATATCACCGTCTCTGACTTTAATCAATAACTCCATTTCTGCTTCTTCATCGAGAGGTGCCGGTAAAATATTATTAGAATTAATATAAAGACACTGTTTACGGCGAAACAGGAATCTGATAAATCTAAACAGTTTTTTTAACATTTTTTCCTCCCTCCATAATAAATAAATCGGCATTCAAAAGGCAATCAAAGCCCCGTAAATCGGTAAAGGCGACTAAGACATCGCGCTTGATGCGCGTTTTGTTTATTTCAATAAAAAATGACGTCGGCTTATATGTTTTACTTATTACTGAACCATTAATGGTTGATAAGGGAAAGGATTTATAATAAGAGTCTGAAGGGCGATACTTTTCCGCCATAAAAATAATTGGTAATCCATCACACACAGAAAAATTACCGGTGTCGAGATATCCATCAATTTTGATTTGCTTCTTATTAAAAGTAACACTAATATTATATTTCAAAGAATTAATAAATATGTCCGTTTTTTTATTGTTTTCAATAAAAAGCAAAAAGATTAATATCAGTGAGGCCAAAATAAAAAAGTACCATTTATTAATCCGGAAACTACTGACAAGGCCAACCGAAGCAAAATTAATTATGTAAAACGAAGCCGACTTTACAATCATCCGCAAAATATTTCTTTTTTTAATTGCGGCCCCGGTAATAATAATTCCACCGAATATTTTAAACAAACAATAAACAATATAGTCGCCTAAAAAAGCCAAAATTAAAAGACCGCCAATGGCACCGCCCCGAAAAATTCTTAACCAGGAAATCCGCTCGTGGTATATTATTTCCAAAACATAGATAAAAAGCGAATTAATTATAAAATTAAACAAAAACAATAAATCAAGATAGATTGTCATACTTCACCCTCGTTATAGGCATTATATTAAATCTAAATTTGAAAAATTGTCGGATATTAGTAGTTTGAAAAATCTTTTTTATAATAAAAATGGGTACTATAATTTTTTAAGTGACAAATAAAAAAAAATTAGTGGTTAATCACTAATTTTTAAAAATTATTTAAATCTATTTTTCAGCCAACTTGGAATGTTCGGATCGCCCTTTTGCCGTTCTTTTTTCGGTTGAGCCGTTGTTGCCGCTGCCGTTTTAATAACTTCATCCGGCTCGGGAACAAGTTTCGGTTTAAGCTGTTTTTCTTCCGGTGTATAGACTGGGAAACCGAGAGTGCTTTCCACTTCACTAACAGACAATGCATCAAACCCGGTAGCGATAACCGTTACAATCAATTCACCCTGTAAATCAATATTAAAACCGGTACCACATACAATATCTATTTCTGAAGTGGAAGCATTTTGAATTTCCGTCATGACCTCGACAACCTCATGCATTGAAATATCGACATCACTGGTAATAAAAACAATTGCATCGGTTGCACCGTTAATATCGATTTCTAAAAGAGGACTCCTAATCGCTTTGCGAGCCGCTTCAATAGCGCGGTTCGGACCGGAAGCAATACCGATTCCCATCAGAGCTGTTCCTTTATTTTTCATGACATTACGGACATCAGCAAAGTCGACATTAATCAAGCCGGGAATTGCGACGATTTCCGCGATCCCCTGAACACCGCGCCGGAGGACATTATCTACTTCCCGAAATGCTTCCAGCATCGGAGTGTTTTTATCAGTCAAGTATAATAGCTTATCATTGGGGACAACAATTAGAGTATCAACATGGGGTTTTAAATTTTCCAAGCCCTTAATCGCCTGGGCCATTCTTTTGCGTCCTTCGAATGAAAAAGGCTTGGTAACAATCGCAACCGTCAAGGCACCCAATTCTTTTGATATTTGGGCAACAATCGGTGCGGCGCCGGTTCCGGTTCCGCCCCCCATTCCGGCTGTGATAAAAACCATATCACTGCCGCGCAGAATTTCGCGAATTTCATCTTCCGACTCTTCGGCAGCCTTTTGACCGACTTCCGGATCGGCACCGGCGCCAAGGCCTTTCGTTAACTGCTTTCCGATTTGTAATCGCGTTTCCGCTTTCGCAAGACGCAAAACCTGAGCATCGGTATTGATAACGACAAACTCAACCCCTTTTACATCGTTTTCAATCATTCTGTTAACAGCATTACCGCCACCGCCACCGATGCCGACAACTTTTAATATAGGTTTTTCACTAAATGCATCTTGACTGAACATAAAATCCTCCTAAAAATGCTATTTATACTGGCTTTATAATTTTATCGATATGTTTTATTATAACATATCTAACTTTAAAAATAAACATTATTTTAAAAATTTTAGAAATTTTGTTCAAAATTCACGAGAATCCATTCACATTCAAGATCAATATCAAAGCGTTCCTTAACTTTTTCTTTAATTAATTTAATTAATTGAATCATATCATCGCTACGCGCATTTCCGTTATTAATAAGGAAATTTGAGTGTTTAATCGATACTTGCGCCTGATTAATTTGATAACCGCGAAATCCGATACGGTCGATTAACTGCCAGGCATATAATCCGGGAGGGTTGTGAAAAGTGCAGCCGGCACAAAGTTTTTCAATCGGTTGATTTTTCCGCCGTAATTTTTTCAATTCAATAATTTTTCTTAATGCCATACCGGATTCACTTTCATTTATAAATTCAAAATCAGCTTCCAATAAAATTGAATTTTCTGATTGAAGTCGCGACTTACGATAACCGAAAGACAATTCTGTATTGTCATAAACTTTTATTTCATCATTACTCAACAATTTTGCTTTCACTAAAATATCTTTAATCTCACCGCCGTTTGCACCGGCATTCATATAAACGGCACCGCCCACAGTGGCGGGAATCCCCGATAAAAATTCGGCACCGGAATATCCGGATTTTGCGGAATCATAGGCCAGACGAACAACCGAGCATCCGGGATAAGCTTTTACCTTATTGCCTAAGCGGAAATATAAAACATCAAGATCACGAAAAGTAACAACCACACCTTGAAAGTCGCAATCACTGGCTAAAACATTACTGCCAAAACCAATAATAAATATCGGGTAATTGAATTTTTGAAAATATTCATAAAATCGTAAGAAATTTTCGATTGTATTTGGCATATACACCAAATGAATTTTTCCACCGACTTTTATCGTTGTATAGTCGCGAAACGATTTGTTTTCAAAAACCTTACCTAATTGATTATCAAGAATGAAACGTTTTATTTCTGTCATTTGTCAATCAACCCATTTAACTGATCTACAAATTTACGGCAAGCGGTAATATCGGTAATAAGGTTAAGATTATTAATAATTTTATTTCTTAATTCTTTGTTTTCCATTAATTCGAAAATCATATCAAATAAATTTTCCTGATTCATTTCGGCTTCTTTTAGCATCCAAGCCGCCCCTTTACTCACAATCACCATTGCATTCTTTTCCTGATGATTATCAGTTACATTAGGCGAAGGAATAAATAAACATACTTTCTTAAGAGCCATTATTTCTGATATAGTTGTGGCTCCGCATCTGGTAACAACCACCCGAACCTTTAACAATAATTCAGGCAAATTCGATACAAATGATTTTACAATAAACGATTCGTCACGAACGGCATTTATATTTTTTATATTTTCTTTATAGTATTTACTTCCGGTAATCAGAATAACTTTTATATCTTTGCTTTTAAATTTATCCTTTAAACCAATAATTAAATCATTGATTTTCTCGGCACCGCGACTTCCTCCGACTGCTAATAATGCCCTTTCATTTACCGGTTTAATTTGGTCGCGAAATAAATAATAGATTTCACTGATCCGGGGATTACCAACCAAAAAGGTTTTATCATTGCTCTCGATATCATAAGACAGAAGGACTTTATCGACTTTTTTTCTTAATACCTTATTAGTAAAACCATATACGCTGTTTTGTTCGTGAATTACTGTTTTAATCTTTAAAGCAACCGCCGCTTTTACAACCGCTCCGGAAACATATCCGCCCATACCAACGACCATAGCGGGACGGAGTCTTTTTAATAATTTGCGGCTTAAAAAATAATTTTTAAAATATTTATATAACGTAATAATATTATCGAAAGAAAACTTTCGCTTAAACCCTTGTGAATCAAAATAAAAAGTCTGGGTAAATAGATTGGTGCTTTCAATTAGATTTTTTTCTAACCCCTTGGTAGTGCCAATAAAATATGCTTTAATCTGCGGATTGTTTTCTCTTAACATTTTTAAAACCGGTACGATCGGCAAAATATGACCTAATGTTCCCCCGCCAACGAACAAAATACTTTTAATTTGTTTACTTATAATTCTCTCCCCCTACCTATAATCATAATTCTGATACTTACTGGCACTTAAAACAACCCCAAAACTAACCAAAGTTAACACCAACGAAGAACCGCCATAACTAAAGAGCGGTAAAGTAATACCAGTAACCGGAAGCAATCCGACGACAACCGCAATATTAATTATCACCTGAACGGCGAGCGAAGCAGCGATGCCGACACATAAAAACATTAAAAAATTATTATCGGTCGACAACCCTATTTTAAACGATCGATATAAAGCAAAATAATACAGAGCCATAACAATCGCCCCGCCAATTAAGCCAAACTCTTCAAGCAATATCGCAAATATAAAATCGTTTTGTGGTTCCGGCAAGAAAAAATGCTTTTGCATGCTTTTATTGAAACCATGGCCGAACAACCCTCCGGGAGTAATTGCAAATAACGACTGAATCCCTTGAAATCCGCTTCCCAACGGATCTTGCCAGGGATTAATAAAAGCCATAATTCTTGCAATCCGATAAGGCGCACTAATAATCAGAAAAGCAACGCCGCAAAGGCCGATGGCAAGTATTAATATAAAATATTTAAGCGGTACACCGCTAATATATATTAATACCGTCGCTGAAGCAACAATAATTAATCCGGTTCCAAAGTCAGGCTGAAGCATAATAATTAAAAAAATTACCACCGTTAATGAAAACAACATTAAAAAATTTTTAAATTTTTTTAAATCTTGATAATTCTCACTTAAATATTTAGCATAAATGCCGATTAGACCCAGTTTTATAAATTCCGAAGGTTGTATCGAAAAACCCTTAAATCCTATCCAACTACGGGCTCCGCCGCGGACAATGCCGATTCCCGGGATTAAAACAAGTAACAACAAGACAAGACAAATCAAAAAAACAGTCCCCGCATACTGCTGATACTTTATTATATTCATTTTCGTAATAAAATACATCAATAGATACCCAAGAAATAAAAAAATTAATTGTCGTTTAAAATAATAAAATTGGTCATTATGTTCTTTTAATGCTATGGCATTACTTGCACTGTATACTATTAATAGTCCGATAAGTGATAACACCACTATTGTAATTAATAACCATATATCAATCTTTCGTTTATGCAAGATTATCACCACTTAATTTTATTTATGGTTCTCTTATTTTATGATAAAAAACGAAAGAGACAAAAAAACCGAAGTTTTTCTTCGGCTTAATCTAAAATGAACGATAATCAATCATAAAGTTTTCATTGTTAAAAGTTACGATAAAATCTTTTTCCAAATAAGTAAAATAAAAGTCTTCGCCTTCATATCTTCCATGATGATATGTAATATAAAATGATTTTACTTTTGCGATATTTTCTTCCAAATCAAAAACATCGCTCGCCCGCGGATCAACATTAAAGTCGGGATAGGGGTAAGATTTATAAAAATCACCAAGAAAGCTTTTATCTTTTAAAATCGTTGCCAAGGGTAACTGTTCACCAATTCCAAGCCGATAAATTACTTTATCGGGTAAGGGAACTAATAACAGTTCTTTATCACTGTCAGCTTTTTGATGAAGCAAAAGCGGATAATGTAAAACGGCATTAAGCGAACGGGTTTTGGGCCATGAGTAATAAATCTTTTCAGTACCGGTAAAATCAGACTTAAATCGTCGATATTCAAGCGAAAGCAACAATCCGTTTTCAAGGCGCAAATAAGCCAACTCAATATATATCTCACCGTCACTTACCGGTATTATTCGGGTTTCGTGCTTTAAATTACCGTTTTTATCGGTAACTAAGTTATTCATTTTTGTTTCGGCAGCCGTTGATTTCGACAGAGCCCGATAATAGACCCGTCCTTCATAATCAGACAAAAGCGAAGCGATAACATCACTTAAATAAAAATCATCATTTTTATTGAAAACTTTCTTGTTGGTGGTACTGGCACTGGTATTGGTATAAATCGTTCCGTCGAATTGTAAAACAAACTCCGGTACCTCATCATAGGGGAGATATTTCCGAAATTCCTCAGGAAAACTAAATTTAATATAATTATCATTAGGTATCACTTCATTTTCAAAAAAACAACCGCTTAATATGAAACTAATTAAAATTAAGATTAAAAAATATTTTTTCATTTTAAAAATCCTTTTCATTTTTATCCAAACCATAGTCACGATAAACTTGTTCTTTTAATTGATAAAAGCAGTCCCCTTGAATCGCCTGACGAATGTTTTCAACAAGTCTTAATAAATATCTCACATTATGAATGGACAGTAATCGATACCCCAACATTTCTTGAGCTTTAAATAAATGTCTTATATATGCTTTTGTATAATTTTGACAGGTATAGCAATCACAATCAGAATCAAGCGGCGTAAAATCCTTTTCAAACTCTTTATTTTTAATAATTAAGCGACCATATCGCGTCATCGCCGTACCATGACGGGCAATTCTCGTCGGCAAAACACAATCCAAAATATCTATTCCTCTTTCAACCGCATCAAGAATCATTCCCGGAGAACCTACCCCCATTAAATAACGGGGTTTATCTCTAGGGAGAAGCGGCGTTGTATCAAATAGAACGCGGTTTTGTATCGCTTTCGGTTCGCCCACACTTAAACCGCCCAGGGCATAACCGTCAAAATCAAGATCGACCAATTTCTTTGCACAATATGAACGTAAATCCTGATATTCACCGCCTTGAACAATGCCAAATAATCCTTGGTTTGTTCGGTCCCGATGGGCGGCTTGACATCTTTCAGCCCAACGTATCGTCCGGTCAACAGACTTTTTCATATATTCATAAGTAGAAGGATAAGGCGGACATTCATCAAATGCCATAGCAATATCGGAACCAAGCGCGTTTTGGATTTCCATTGACATTTCCGGTGTCAAATATAACTGTTCACCGCTTTTATGATGACGAAAAGTAACTCCTTCTTCGCTGATATCACGCAATTTAGCTAAACTAAAAACCTGAAAACCGCCGGAATCAGTCAATATCGAATGGGGCCAGTTCATAAATTTATGTAAACCCCCCGCTTCTTTTATAATTAAATGTCCCGGTTGTGTCCATAGGTGATAAGTGTTGCCTAAAATAATTTGGGCACCAATGGTTTCTAATTCTTCTTTTGTTAGGGTTTTGACTGTGCCTTGAGTCCCAACCGCCATAAACATCGGAGTCTGAAACGTCCCATGCGGTGTTGTTATTTCTCCCAATCGAGCCATACAGTCTTTACTTTCTTTAATTATTCGATACTTAATAACCATAATTCACCTGCTTATATCATAAACATCGCATCACCAAATGAAAAAAAACGGTAACGTTCTTTAATGGCGTGTTGATATGTTTTAAGAATTTTATCTCGATCATAAAAGGCACTTACCAGCATTATCAAAGTTGATTTCGGTAAATGAAAGTTTGTTATTAAGGCATCAACCGCTTTAAAGCGATAACCGGGGTAGATAAAAATATCGGTTTTTTCACTTACTGCTTTAAAAGTCTGATAACGGGAATATATAGCTTCTAAAGTTCGAGCCGAAGTCGTACCGACAGCGATAATTCTTTTATCTTCATGACGGGCCCGACATAAAAGCTCGGCGGTTTTTGTATTCATTTCATAGTATTCACTATGCATCCGATGCTTCTGAACATCGTTTTCAGTTACCGGTCGAAACGTTGCCAATCCGATATGAAGAGTTAAATAACAAATTTCAATGCCCTTTGTCATAATTTGGGCTATTAAATCATTATCGAAATGCAAGCCGGCCGTCGGGGCCGCCGCACTGCCAAGATGAGTGGCATAAACCGTTTGATAACGCTTGGGGTCGGCGAGCTCCTGATGAATATAAGGCGGAAGGGGCATTTTGCCTAATCGCTCAAGTATTTCCAAAAAAATACCTTGATAATAAAAATGAACAAGACATCGACCTTCTTCTCGTTTTTCAACAATCTCTCCTTGCATCAAGCCGGCAAAATCAACGATTGTACCCTTTTTTATCCGGCGGGCCGGTCGGACTAACACTTCCCAACCATCATTTTCCTCATGTAACAATAAAAACTCAATCACAGCCCCGGTAGATGTTTTATTTCCGTAAATCCGTGACGGCAAAACTTTCGTATCGTTAAAAACCAATACATCGTTGGCATTAAGATAATTAGGTAAATTGAAAAAACGGTCATCGATAAGACGATCGGTTTTTCGGTCGATAACAAGCAATTTTGAAGCTGATCTTTTGTCGAGCGGCGTTTGCGCAATTAATTCTTCCGGCAATTGGTAATTGAAATCTTCAACCTTCATAATCGATTCCTAAGTGTTGATAAGCTTTTCTTGTAGCTACCCGACCGCGGGGGGTTCTGATAATAAAACCTTCCTGTAAAAGATAAGGCTCATAAACGTCTTCAAGGGTTGTTAGATCTTCCGAGATTGCCGCGCCTAAAGTATTTAAGCCGACCGGACCGCCGTTAAACTTTTCAATCATCATAAGAAGATAACGATGATCGGTTTCGTTTAATCCGGCTTCGTCAATATTGAGTTTTGTAAGGGCCGTAGCGGTAACGCCAAAAGTAATTTTTTGACAGTCCGGTTCGTCGAACTGGGCAAAATCACGGACTCTTCGAAAAAGCCGATTGGCAATCCGCGGTGTCCCCCGGGAGCGCTTCGCAATTTCCCAAGCGGCATCCTCATCAATGTCAAAATTAAACACTTTCGATGTTCTTTTTACAATTTCTACAATCTCGCCGGCCGGATAATAATTAATTTGATGAACGATACCGAAACGATCCCGCAAAGGAGCGGTAATATCGCCGCAGCGAGTAGTGGCTCCGATTAAAGTAAACGGCGGAAGCACAATCTTAATCGTATTGGCCGTCGCATCTTTACCGACAACCACATTAACCACATAATCTTCCATTGCGGAGTATAATACTTCTTCCACAACCCGCGGCAAACGATGAATCTCATCAATAAAAAGAAAGTCCCCTTCATCAAGATTTGATAAAATCGCAACCAAATCACCCACTCGGTCCAACGAGGGGGCGGTTATACTATAAATATGACTATTCATTTCATTGGCAATAATATGAGCCAAGGTAGTTTTACCAAGCCCGGGAGGACCATAAAGTAAAACATGGTCCAGCGTTTCCTCGCGCGTAAGGGCTGAAGTGATAAAAACATTAAGCATTTCTTTAATTGCTTCCTGACCAATATATTCATTAAGCCGCTTTGGCCGCAGACTTAAATCATATTCTTGTAAAGTGATATCATTATTTTCCATGCTTTCCTCATTTCTATTCTCTTAATTTACAAAGCAAACATCATATGATATAATACTAACAATAGGGCGGTGAATAAATTGATAAATTATCTAAAGGGAATAATTAGCGTTGTAAAAGGAGAATATATTGTACTGGAGTCTCAGAATATTGGTTATACAATTAAAACCGGTAATCCCTTTGCTTTTGAAATCGGCAATGAAACAATTGTTTATACCCATATGTATATCCGCGATGATCATGTTGAACTCTATGGCTTTAAAACCGTTGAAGAACGCGATTTATTCTTAAAACTAATTTCAGTGCGGGGAATAGGGCCAAAAGGAGCACTGGCAATAATTGCCAGTGGTGCCGTGAGCAAAGTAATCACCGCAATAAACAATAGCGACACCGCTTATTTACGGCGTTTCCCCGGAATCGGTCCCAAAACAAGCCAACAAATAATTCTCGACCTCCACGGAAAACTTGATTTTAATGATGACGTTACAATAGAAAACCCAAAAATTAAAAATGTTAAAGAAGCTCTAAAATCAATGGGATATAATAAACAGGAAATTAAATCGGTTGATCCGATTCTAATACAATACATTGATTTACCTATTAATGAATTATTAAAAGAAGCATTAAAAAATCTTATTTGATTCCGGTTACCCGGTTTTTTTTATAATGTTTTTAATTTGCGCTGTCTTTCCGTATCATTCTCTAACAATTGTTCTTTATACTGCTTATAAAGCGCTTTTTCATGTTGAGTAATATTTTGATTATAATTATTTTTATATTGACCGATTCGGTGACGACTTTTCTTTTTATATGATCCATAAGATTTTTGCCCTTGAATTATTTTATCTTTAATTTCTTCCTGATAGACTTTAATTTTATGGTCAATAGCGATATTTTTATTTTGATAATCTAATTCTATTTTTTGACAGGCATCATGATAACACTTCTTGTTTTCGCCTTGTTCTTTATCAATTTTCTGAAAAACGGCAGTAATATTGTCTGTAAAACTTTTAGCGGATAATTGATTAACGTTAACGCTGTTTTTGAAACCGTCAGAAAGAATTTCCGCATATTGATTTTCTAAATGATTAATAAAATTCTCTTCTTCACGACACCAAGCTTCTGTTTCTGCCATAACTTCTTTTATTTTAGCAGTTATTAATGCCATATGGTGATGTAAAGTTTTATAAAAACTTTCGAGTCTGTCCGTGCGTTGTTGTTTAAACTCTTCAAAAAGTTTATCCGCCTTAATAAAGACATCCTGATAATTGTATTCGGATTGCAACAGTTTATCTTTATTGCCGATAAAAAGATATTCTTTTAAGCTGTAAAAGAGCCGATACCGCAATTGATACTTTTCTTCAATCAAAAAATGAATTCTCCGAAAAAACGTTTCCGTCATTAATATAAAAAATTCATATAAAAAGTTACAGTCGCCGTTTAATTGATTATAAAAAAATAAGTTATTTTCCTGATAATCTTTTACCTGCAACTGATCAAAAGCGAAAATATCTTTTTCAGTTTCAATAATTTTATCTAAAAGATATGTTCCTTTTTTTATATCAATACCGGCAATTTGCTTTTTTAAATCAATGATTTGCTCGGATATTTTACTTTGAGCATTTATTTTTGCCAATTCATTCTCTTTTTCTAAAATTAATAATTGTTTTTGCATTTCAGATTCGAAAACACTGATATTAATGACTTCTTGATATTCAATTTCCTGTTTTTCAATTTCAAAGTTTTTTATTTTTAAATTGAAATCTTCATTAATTAAGGCATGGTCAAGCATCTTTTTTTCATAAAACTTTTTAAAACTCAGTGAATTTTGATACAAGAGCAAAGCATATTTATTTCTAATGCTCATTTGTTCTTTTAATCCGGCCATCCGGATTTTTTTTATTTTTTTCTTTGCTTCGCTAATTCCTTTGTTATCATTGATATCTAACAAATTTTTTTCAATACCGCCGTACTCTTTAATGTTGTTATCAATTGAACGTTGAATATCGATATTTTGGCGGCGCAGTAGCTCAGCTTCACGATTTTTATAATTACGATTTTCTTCATTTATGCTGTCATTGTTTTCTTTGATTTTTTGCAGTTGATTTCGTTTAAGATTACTAATTTTATAATTGATATTATGCTTTTTTCTTTTATATGTATTTAATAGATTGCTAATTGTTTCTGGTTGATCATTAGCCCTATCCTTTTTAAATAAATCAATATCATGCTGAGGCGGTAATTCATAAACATCTATTTTTTTCAATTCTTCCGCAAACTGAAAAAGTCGATCTTTTTCACGATTATAGCTATTCTCACCGTTAATGATCTCGTTTTCCCACGCTTCAACTGCTTCTTGTTTTCCTATCAAAGTATGTTTTAACTTTGAAAAAATTACATTAATTTTATTATTTTCTTCATTTTCTGAGCATTGAAAATATTCAGTTATTTTCGTTTGAAAATTTGATAAATAATTCTCAAAATCCTTATAATTCATTTTTATTTCCTTTATATTTTAAAAATTATGCCGACCCTTACTTTTATTATTTCTTGGATTTACTGATGGCGCCTGTAAATCCGACATATCGGGAATGCCCATCTGCATCATTGACCGCAGGCGGTTCCTCATTTCATTAAATCGTTTAATTAAATCGGTTACTTCAGAATAAGAACGTCCGGCCCCGCCGGCAATGCGGCGGCGGCGGGCTGAACTTTTTTCTAAAAGATCAGGATTCTTTCTTTCTTCTGGAGTCATTGATTGAACAATCGCTTCCAAATAAATTAATTGCTTATCGTCAATGTCGATATTTTTAATCATTCGGCCGACTCCCGGAATTAAACCTAAAATTCCTTTTAACGAGCCAAGCCGCTTCATCCATCGCAGTTGTTTAATAAAGTCATTATAATCGAAAATGCCTTTTTGCATTCTCTCCGCCATCTTCATGGCTTCTTCCTCTTCAATATTTTGCGCAGCTTTTTCTACAAGAGTTACAACATCACCCATTCCCAATATTCTTCCCGCCATTCGATCTGGATGAAATACCTCAATTTGGTCGAGTTTTTCCCCCAAACCGACAAATTTAATCGGGATATTGGTTAAATAGCGAATAGAAAGAGCGGCACCGCCCCGAGTGTCGCCATCCAATTTAGTAAGGATACAACCGGTAATTTTTAATCGATTATTAAAAGTAGTGATAACGTTAATAGCGTCTTGCCCCATCATGGCATCAAGAACCAGCAATATCTCGTCCGGTGATACCGTTTTTTCAATTGCTACTAATTCATCCATCATTTCATCATTAATATGAAGACGCCCGGCGGTAT
>JALOBF010000118.1 GCA_023228385.1 Bacilli bacterium | reverse complement strand
GGTGGTGGCTTCAGAGTAAGATAGAAAGGATGGAAAATTATGCTTTTTTTAGTTAGTACCGGAACTTGGATTTTAATTATTGTTTTAGCAGTTGTATTATTATTAATATTTTATGTAATTGGCACTTATAATAAATTAGTGCAATTGCGAAATAAGGTAAGAAACGGCTGGAGTCAAATTGATGTCCAGTTAAAAAGGAGATTCGATTTAATCCCCAATTTAGTGGAAACAACTAAAGGCTATGCCGATTTAGAAAAAGGGATTTTCGAGGAATTTGCCCGAGCTCGTGGTTTATATGCACAGGCAGCGAAAGCCGGTAATATTGAGCAGATGGCCCAAGCTAATGAATCTTTAGGCGGGACGCTTAGCCGGTTGTTGATGGTACAGGAAAGATATCCGGATCTTAAGGCTAATACTAATTTTCAAGACTTGATGCAGCAATTAAAAAGCACGGAAGATAAAATATCATTTGCTCGTCAATTTTATAATGATACTGTTTTGGAATACAATAATAAAATCGAAGTATTCCCGACCGTAATTATCGCCAGTATTTTCAAATTTAGTGCTGCTCAATTTTTTGCGGTTCAAGATGAAGCGCAAAGAGAAGCTCCGAAAGTATCTTTCAAATAAAAGAGTTACTAAATAATAAGGGTAGTTTTTAATGCTCTAACATATTTATTTAAAAAACGGTTCAGATTAACTGAGCCGTTTTTAAATAAAAAACCCGATATCGGGTTAAACTTGTTTTTTTTCTAAACGTTTTCTGAATTTTTCCACTCGGCCGGCCGCTTGAATAAATTTTTGTTCGCCGGTATAAAACGGATGACAGTTTGAGCAGGTATCGACTCTTATTTCTTTTAAAGTTGAACCGCTTTCAAATGAATTCCCACAAGTGGTGCATACTATCGTTGTTTTATGATATTCAGGATGTATGTTTTTTTTCATAGTTTGACTCCTTCCGCCATAGATTTTTTCTATAGGAAATCTATAGTAAGTATTCTTTAGATATTATATAAAAAAATCGAGTGAATGTCAAGGATAAATTACGCTTAATTCGATAAGATGCTTTAATAAAGCCTGATTAATTTTCAGGTTTTTTATTTTACTGATGTATACAGCAGTAAAATATTTGCTGAAAGGTTTATTGTTTTGTATATTATAATAGGGTTAAAAGTAAAAATAGACTTTTTTTAGCGTTTAAAATTACAAAATATGATTAGTAAATACAATAATCAAAAAAAATATAGTTTTATTATCACATTTTAAAAAATTAAAAAAACAGTTGACATTATAATTTTAATATGATAATATTTAGTTTGAAGTTCAAACCATTTGATAATCAAACCGTTTTCTAAATTTATTAAATTAAAAGGAGAAGCATATGAAGCAAAAAATTGCTATTTTAACTGACAGTTCGTCTTCGATTTATCGAGTGAATCACGATTATGATAATATTTTTATGATTGATTTACCGTGTATTATCGGTGATGAAATTTATACTGATTTTATGAAAAATAAAGATGAACCATTTTATCAAGCTTTAGGAAAAACTGATTTGGTTCCAAAGACAAGTCAACCGTCAATAAGTGAAACTATGGAGAAATTCGAATATATCAAATCATTAGGTTTTTCTCATATTATTTATTTGCCGATTTCGAAAGAACTAAGTGGAACTTATCTAAATGGTCATGCCAGCAAAGATTCGGTGGAAGGAATTGAGGTAGAAATTGTCGATACGAAAACGACCGCTTCAATTTTATGTGCAATGGCTGTTGAAGCGGCTCGCTTAGCAAAAGACGGCTTCTTGGTAAAAGAAATTATTCAAAAAATCTTAGCTATGCGGAAGCGTTCTGTTTATTATGTAACCGTTAATGATTTGACTTTTCTTGTGAGAAACGGCAGGCTTTCCAATGCGAAAAGTATAATTGCCAAGATATTTCGTATCAAACCGGTTATTATCTTAAATGATGAAGGGAAACTGGTTAGTATTGCTCCGGTAAGAACTTATATGGGAGCAATCAGAGAACTGGTAAACAAAGTCGCAAAGGAATTCAATCCGGACACCGGTGTATTACATATTTCTTATACCGGTATTACAGAAGATTTAAAATACATAAAATCATTGATTGACGAGGCTTTACCCAATTCAAAAATTGAAATATATACTATTCCCTCAACTATTCTGGCTCATTTAGGTTTGACTGCGATAGCCTTGGGGTATATCCATTATTAAGTATTCGGTAAATAAGTAAATATTTAAAAACTAAAAAAATAAGAAATTATATAAAATTTCTTAAGCCAAGGTACGATAACCGGTGGTATTTTTTTCGGTATTAAAACGAATGAGGTTTATTCAAAGGCTGTAATTAACTGTGATGATTTATTTCTCAAGCAAACGTAGATTTATAAAGTTGATTCTTCGGCAATAATCCATAAATCAATTTTATAAATTTTCGAGATGTTAATGCAAGTGCACGATAGTATTGATAGGGTGTTACTTCGTTGTATTTTCTATTGAAGTATTACCGGCATTCAGGCAAACATCTAATAACAGATGTGTTGGCCCCGAAGATATAGTATTTTAAATAGGCATTCCCAGTTTTTATTAATTGGTTGATTCAATAATAAGTATGATATCGGTAGAACCATTGTGAACAATAATTGGAACAATTTTGTCTTTAATGGAAGTTACTCCGCCTTCATTGTTTAAAGTGTTAAAAGTCACATACACTTTATGTTCTGAAATCGATGGTACAAATAGGGTTACTTTTCTTACTAATATCAATTTCAATAAAAAGTGCGGTTCAAGCGGACATGAAAAAACCTTCTTTCAAGTGTGAAATGCGAATATAAAAGGGTTCCTAACCTTGAAAGATGACTTCGTTCTTGCAACATTAGAATTTTATGTACCACTCGGATAATTTTGCGAAGTGATATAATATACGAATAAAACAGCTTTCGGTAAGAGGAACGCTTTTCCGGTTATATTTAAATAAAGTATAATATTAGGAACCCTACAAATAAACAAATTGTAAAACCTATCTAAAAAATCAGTTCAATAAAATAAAAATGTCGGGATAGTTTAATGTGGTAAAAACACTATACTTCACTACATGTATATATTAGGAGAAAGGATATGCAAATAGAAAAGATAAAAAAGATTTTCGCAGATAAATTTCATGTTTTGCCAGATGAAATAAATAATGATACAGATTTACAAAAAGATCTCGGTGCCGATTCATTGGATGCCGTTGAATTAATAATGACGCTTGAAGATGAGTTTGATCTTATAATACCTGATAATATTGCTCAAACTTTTAAAACAGTTGGTGATATTTTTAATTATCTACAGGAAAATGAATAAATAATGATATTGGGGAAGCCGACGGCTATACTCCAGAAATTCAATTTTCGGTCATTACCGCTGCTAATACATACAATATGTGTTACCAGAGATAAGACTTGGTAATTATCAAGCGTAAAAATAATAATTTATGCTTTGACCAGAAAATATTTACAAAAAACTAAACCAAATAATCGAGATGAATTAATATGGTTAAAATGAAAAGAAAGAACATTAATAACATAAAAATTATTTCTACCGGTCATTATACTCCGCCCGGCACTTTATCTAATTTTGATTTGGAAAAAATAGTAGACACCAGTGATGAATGGATTTATAGTCGAACCGGAATTAAATCAAGACATATTGTATATGATGAAAAAACATCAGATTTAGCTTATCATGCTGCCAGGAATGCCATAGGAAAAGCAAATTACGATATGTCTAAAATAGATATAATATTGGTTGCCACTTGTACAGGTGATTATAATTCTCCCTCGGTAGCTTGTAAGGTGCAAGCTTTATTAGGATTGGATAGACAGGATATTGCTTGTTTTGATGTCAATGCCGCATGTTCAGGTTTTATTTATGCCTTATGTATCGCTTCCCAAATGTTAAACAGCAACCGATATTTCAGTGCATTGGTTATCGGAGCCGAGACATTATCTTTATATACCGATTATCAAGACCGTAGTACTTGTGTTTTATTTGGTGATGGAGCGGGTGCCGTAATTTTGGAAAATACCGAAGAGCATAAAGCGGCGGATTTTTATTTATCTGCTAAAGGGGAAATGGATTTATCAATCGTAATTAACGATAAGATATGGATGGACGGTCGAAAGATATATCAGTTTGCGGTGAAAGCAATTGAACAAAGCATCAATATAATTATGCACAATAACGAATTAATTGAATCTGATATTCTTGCTATTATTCCTCATCAAGCAAATCTTCGTATAATTGAGAAAGCCGCACAAGTTTTAAATATTGATATTAACAAATTTTATATTAATATCGAAAAATATGGAAATACATCCGCCGCCAGTATTCCTATTGCTTTTGATGAATTTATGTCAACTCTTTATAATCCAAACGGCAAGAAAGTTATATTTGTTGCTTTTGGTGCGGGTTTAACCTGGGGAGCAGCGATGTTAACTTTATAAATTAATTTAGAAGATAACTAAAATGAAAAATATTAGTGAATTATCAGGGATAAAATACCCAATTATCCAGGGAGAAATGGTCCCGATCGAGCGGTGCTCCCGTACG
>JALOBF010000117.1 GCA_023228385.1 Bacilli bacterium | reverse complement strand
TGATAAATTGTTCCATTACATCTCCCCAATCTTTTCTATTCCTCTTCATCAATATCAAATTTCATTCGTAGTTTAATCATTCCTCCGAGCATCTCATCGGTACAATCGGGGTCCTGACCTTCAAGCCAAATAATAACACAAAACTTTCTAATTTCTCCCGGCTGAAAGTTAGTAATCTTATCTTCACATACGGTTTTATTGTCTATAAAATAAACGGCTTCGGGCATGCCGTTATAAACCCATTCAACCTTATCCGGTTTTTGAAATAGCCTTTCCGCTTCATCGTTTTCAATAAGAAGCACCCTAATCGCCTCATCAGCATTACGATAATTTTCAGTAATATAAATACGATAACTGATATTAACCGGAACCTCGCCGGCATTTTTAATATAATAAGTATAAGCCAAATACGAAAAATCGGGATCATCTTTAAAAGTTCCGGCACTTTCCTTTACATGCCTAAAATCAATATCGTTATAAGAAATATTGTCTATTTCTCCGACTGATGAAGCATAAAGTCGCGGCGACGGTTTAGAAAAGCTGCCATCTTCACACAACATAATACCTCTTCGATATTCGGTTTTATCAAGCATAACAATGAAATTACCGGTACTGGCGCCAAACCAAGCAAGAATCGCCAGAATCACCGAAAACAAACCGGTGATTAAAACACCAAAAGTAACGACGCCTTTTCGGAAAAATACCTTTTTTACCGTTAGGGCCTTTGCCGGTCTCATTTCAATCACCTCTCATTTTATCACATAATTCGCTATATCACACTCATTTTTGTAATTTTTCTATATTTTTCTATTAAATTACGTATATTATAACATAGTGTTTTTTTACGGTCAAGACATAACAAAAAATATTTTCAATACATTCTAGTTAATTTAAGACAATTTCTTCATCATTTCCCTTTTTCCATTTCGCACCCTCGATATATTCGCGAAGATTATCGGCCAAAACCGGTTGCGAGAAATAATAACCCTGAACCAAATCAATCCCCAAATCACATACCATCTTTAGCATTTCTTCGGTTTCAATTCCCTCGGATATAATCATCATGCGATGTTTCCTGGCAAAATCTATTATTAAATCGGCTATTTTCGTATTGATAAACGATTCATTTTCAAAGAAATGCCGGTCCAGTTTAATAATATCAATCGGCATCCTTTCCAATGCTGAAAGAGCGGTATAGTCAAGACCGAAACCGTTAATCGCAAGTTTGAATCCGACTTTCTTTAAACTGTATAAATTTTGTTTAATGATACTGGTTTTTTCGGCTAAAGAAAAATCCGAGATTTCAAGACAAATAAAATCAGGAGTAAGGTTGTATTTACGAACAATTTTCAAAAACTCTTGGGGTAAAGTCTCTTCCATCATCTGTTTGGGACTTAAATTCATATTGAATAAAACAGCGTTATCCGGAAACCGTTTCTTAAGTTCCAAATACTCCTGAGTCAAGCTCTCGACACCCCAAGTTCCGATCCAATTGATATCACCGGTTTGTTCCATCGTATTAATAAACTGGACCGGAGTTAAAACTCCATGTTTAGGATGATTCCACCGAACCAAAGCTTCGGCTCCAAAAATCTGATTGGTTGCAACATTTATAATCGGTTGATAATATAATTCAAATTCTTTATTTTCCATCGCTTTTTTAATATCATAATGATACTCAACATCGCCGCCGCGGCCATCGGTCATTGTTGAAGAGTAAACAGCAAAATTATTATTTCCTTGTTTTTTGGCACTTTGTAAAGCCAACTGAAGAGAGTTCATTAATTGATTAAACTTGCGGCCATGAGCCGGATAAAAGCAAATGCCGATACTGCCGGTAAATTGAACCGATATATCATGATATATTTTTACGGGTTTTTTAATAATCGCAAGGATATTTTTTGCTAACTCCAAGCATTGAAACCGGTCATATTCGCTTCGCATAAAAATAAGGAACTGGGTTGATTTATAATTTGCCATTTGCACTCTTTTCGGTAAATTATGCGATATATGGTAAGCAACTTTTTCCAAAGCGCGGACTGCATCTTTATTGCCAAAAGCATTAATGATATCGGCATAATTATCAATATCAATATATAGCAGCGAAAAAGCAATATCCGATGTAATTTTGGCAAGATAAGTGTTTATCGAAGAAACTAACGCTGTTTTGGTTAATAATCCTTCAAGAATTATGGCCTGTTCTTCTTTGAAACGCCGTTTTTCTTTTCGAACCCGAAAAATTAGAATTGTAGTAACGGCAATAGTAACAATAATAACACCGAAAAAAATCATCATATAAGTTTCATCTGTCATTTGTAAGAACATACATTACCTACCTTAAAAAATCATAATAATCGATATTGTCGATTTTAGTTTTACTTTTTATATTATATTGGTCAAGCATTTTAATGGCACTGGCTTTATCAACTGCTTTAGAAAAAAGAAAGCCTTGAATTATAAAGCAGCCATTTTGATTAAGAAAAGCTTTTTGCTTTTCCGTTTCAACCCCTTCAGCAATAATTTCTATTTCAAGCGAATTGGCAAGCGAAATAATCTTTGATACGATGGTTCGAGCATGACGGTCATTTTCAAGATTTTTAACAAAATCCCGGCTAATGGAAATACCGTCAATCGGTAAATCTTTTAAATACAACATCGAACTATAACCGGTGCCGAAATTATCCAGATGAATCATAAAACCGTGTTTCTTAAGAATAATCAGTTTATCGATAATTGAATCAAATGATTCCATCAGCATTGTTTCCGTAATCTCAATTACGATAGAATTCTTTTTGAGTTTAAAGCGGTCAAACGCTGAGGTCATATCATAAACAAAACCGGACTGGAGAACCTGAATCGGCGAAACATTGATACTGATACGAACATTATATTTTTCAAATTCTTTTGCAACCTGAAAAGTCTCATTGATAATAAATCGTCCGATTTCCATAATCATATTGTTTTGTTCGGCGAGTTCAATAAACAAGGCCGGCGAATCAAGGGCATATTTAGGATTGTCCCAACGCAACAGTGATTCAAAAGCAATAATTTGATTATTCATTGTATTAAGTTGAGGCTGATAGAAAATCTTAAATTCTTTGTTCTTAAGGGCGGAAACCAAATCCACTTCCATTGCTTGAGTCCTTGTAAAGACTTGGCCCATCCCTATATCATAAGCAACAACATTGGTTCGCCGCGACTCTTTGGCCCGTTTTAATGCCAAAAGGGCATTATCATAGGAAGTTAGAGGGTTCACGTTGCTATAACGATTCGTATCAATTTCAAAAACTCCGATTTTAACCTCAATATTAAATAAATTACCGGAAACATCGATCGGCTTTTCAAACAAAGAAGAAAGTCGATCACTCCAATCGATTGCTTCTTGATATTTATTTAAACCCAAAAACAAAACCATGAAAACTTCAGTTTCAACATTATATAGAATGGCATTATAACTGCCTAAAGTGTTTTGAATTATCGATGCGGCCTTAACCAAGGTCGCTTGACTAATTTTCTGACCGAAAAGTCGATTAATATTTTTAAACGAAGTAATATCGATGGCGACCAAAGCATTTTTAAGGTCAAGAAAATCCGGACCGGAAAAAAGATTTTGTAGTTTGATTCCCAAATAATTTTTATTTGGAAGTTGCGTCGCCGGATTATACAAAGCCATATTGCGATGATATTCAAGATCCTTTTGTTGGAGGGTGATATTCTCACCTAACAGGTAATAACCACCCCCGGTTTTGATTGGCATAAAGCGAAGATATTCCAAACTGTTCTGTTTTGATTCAAAAGCCACGGTAAAAGGAGCTTGCTTTTTAATATCGTCCATTACATCAATGCTTTCCTTTACCGGTGCAAAATCATAAACGGTTTGAAATTGCTTAACGTCTTTAAAATTCTCATAACAGGTTTGATTAAAACTCTTAATTGCGCCTTTTTTTGATATTTTTAACATATACGGTTTATTATAATAATAACGGCGTTTGGAAAACTCAATATCATTATTCTTTTTATTAAGATAAAAATAAACAAATACAATAAAGATAAGAAAACAAATAATCATAACCCCAAGCATATAAAACACGGGAACCGATACAAAAGCGACAGTGGCATAAAGTGAGGCTTGCGGGAATGATTGTAAAACCATGATTTCCGCATTTTCAAGGGAACGATAGGCCAGATAAGACGGCTTTTCCAATAACTTAACTCGGATATGACCCGAACGTTTAGCGGCTAATTGATTCGCCAAAAGCGATTTAACCGGAGCCGACTCGTGAGGTAAAACATCAATCAATAACCGACTTCCTACCACAGTTTCGTCTTTGCGATAACCGATATAACCGGACGGAGTAACCAGCAAATAAAAGTTATCGGGATCCTTGCCCAATAAGAAGAGCGGCTCAAAATAAAGGGTAGCTGAAAAATAACCAACGATGTCGCCATGTTTAAAGAAACAATACTCGGTTGAATCTTCAACTCCATCCAAGGCATCACTTAAACGATAGACCATAATATTTTGTTGATGATAAGCGGCCTGCTTAAAACCTTCCTTAAAATAAAAAGTCATATCCGGAGTAATAAACTCGTTATTGTTAATCTCAACAAATCCGGCAACATTAACATCCGATAAAACAAGCCGGTCTTTATTGGTGTTTAAAGCAGCAAGCGTTGCATTTTCCTCAACAAATCGAACAAAC
>JALOBF010000116.1 GCA_023228385.1 Bacilli bacterium | reverse complement strand
TGACATTGCCGCCGACCGACATCACTCTAATCGGATAGCGAATCTTAAGCGGAGTCGGCAAGCCGCCCGGAATTTCCGCTTCGATATATTGCCAGCCGTCCCACGTCACAATTTCAGGCATAAAAGAAATATATTGCACTTTATTATTGCCGTCAAAAATCATAATTCTGATATTGGCACCATTCATATCGCCGTATACCCACATCCCGATATGAGTGGGATAACCTTCAAGTTCATAATAGGTTGTATTAAAATGAGCGGTAACGCTGGTCGTTCCGACCGCTTTTGTAAAGTCATAATCAATACGTAGGGATTTTTCTCCGAACTTGACATAACGTTCGTCCGTATTAACCGAAACCGTTCCCGTACCGCTGTTACCCGGGTTTTCAATCGTCTGAAGCCAGTTGCGACCGATAACCGCATCTTCAAAGGTGGATATCATTATCGGTTGTTTACCGACTTCAACCGGTATTTCTAAACGAAAGCTTTTATATGAAATATAAATAAATCCGGCCGCGCTTCCGGTTGTGCCTTCAAAAATACCGTTTTTAATGGTACCTAAGACCGGAGTCGAAAGTTCCCAGTCAAAAGATGAATTCGATGCGGTAATCGGCATTCCGTCTTTAAACGCCGATATCTTAAACTCAACCCTGTCGCCCGGAGATATTGATAAATATGTTTTATCGCTAATAATATTGGTAACGGCGTCAACGACGGTCACATTTAAGGTCCGGCTAACGCTACCGCTTTTAACCATAATCGTGCCTTGACCCGCTCCCGTTTTTGCTGTAAACCGACCGTTTTCATTAATCGTACCGATATTACCGCTAACCTCATATTCCAAATTTTGCGGAATCGGAATTGGATAATAGTTAATATCGGTAGCTTTTGTAACTATTTGTGTACTGGCCCCTTCCAATATTACCAAATTATTGGGATATGTATGTAAATAAGCCAGAGTTTTATTTCCGTCCGGTAACTTATCCGTAAAGAAAAGTAAGGCGTTTGAATTCGACCTTTCTACTCCATCCGACGGAGAATTTAGTATTTCGGCGGTTTCATTACCCGGCAAACGCACGGTTAATGTTGATGAACCGCCGCCGTCGAGATTAAATACAGTCTTGCAGCCTTTTTGATACACAAGGTGCTCGGCGATTTGTTTATAACTTAAACCGTTACTCCAACCGGGTTGCCGGCCGTCTACTTGAAATAGGACAACGGAGCCGTCGTCTTTTAGACCGATGGCACTACGGGGATGAACATCCGAATTGGATTCGGTAATTTCAGTTAAAACCCCGTTTTCCGCCAATATAACATTATATCCGATTGCCTGAACAACATTACTCCAACCTAAACTCGGATTATTGTCAATAAGAGAAATATTTAAGGTTTTGCCGATTGTAAGACCGTTTAGTTTTCCCGCTTGACTGTCGGCACAACTCAGAACGATCTGCCCTTCGCCGATTGACATATTATGCGTTCCGACACTTTCAACCGTAGCGGTAACTTCTTCGCCTAAACGAAAATCACCGCTGACGATATTTAAACGAACTTCTTTTCCCGGATTAATAGTTTTTGTTGTCGCCCCATAATCGCCGGTATAAAGATACAAAGCCGTCTCGTTATATTTACGATCATTATTTAAATAATTAATCGTGATATTTTCGGTCCCGTCATTTAATCTTATCGATATCGACGGTCTTCCGTAAATTACCGACCCATCCGCTTTAAAACCAAGCGCCGAATTAGAATTAAATCCGGTTCCGGACGTAACAAATCGACCGTTAACAATCATAATTGCACTGGGAATGCCGTTGCTTGTATCATAAAAATCTCCGTTAATTGCCGCAACTGCTTTTTTTCCGGTTTTAAATTCTTCTTGGGCGAGCATGGCGGTTAACTTTTCACCGCCGTAAACATATGTTCCGTAAGTAGCGACCGGAGTTAATACCCCTTTTTCAATCTCCACCGTATATGCTTTCTGTTCACCGCTATTATTGGTTCCCATCACATACTCAAGTTCCACGCCGGAGCCGATATCGCGACTTTCAGTATAACCAATATCACCAAGACCGACTCTAGAAACTGCTTTAATTGCTTTCGGCGGAATAAAACAAAATATAATCCATAAAAAACACAGTGTTTGAAGAAACGCTAATATCCGTTTAATCTTCTTCATAGGCCTCCCTCTCTTACAAAATAATTATATCCACACCATTATCATATCAAAAACTACTGATAAAAACAACTATTTATCGAAGATTCAGTTAAAGCAGCATCGTTTTCGTCATGTAGTCTTCGGCTTGGCGTATGATACAGGAAACTTCATTTTGCAACGAGAAAACTTCATTTGAATTAAAAAAACATATAAAAAGCGGCTCGATTTAACAATCGAATGCCGCTTTATTATTGACATTGGTTGGAAAACAAATGGTCTTGACACAGTTCATCACTTGATTTTAGTTTTCCGGCAAGATACAACTCCATAGCCTCTTGAGCAGAACCGGTAACTCCGGTAATTACATTAATGCCTTTTTCTTTAAATATTAATGCCGCCTGACTCCCGATACCGCCAGTTATTAAAACATTGATGTTTATTGCAGCCAAAAACTCAGGCAAAAATCGGGGCCGGTGGCCCGGATTTTCAATAATTGATTGCTTTAAGATTTTACCGGAAGAACTGACATCATAAATTGCAAACACCTCACAGCGGCCAAAATGACCGGATATTTGGTGCTTATCACATGCTATCGCTATTTTCATAATTAACTCCTAAAATTTTTATCATTTTTTGATATATTTTTTTAATAGCTTCACTGGCCGGACAATCATAATCGGTGATAAAATGCCCTATATCATTTGCCGTCCGGACTTGATTATCATCCGGTATCCGGCCCAGACAAGGAATATTCATTTTCGTACAATACTCTTCAATCGTGCGGGTATTGTCTAAATTTATATTATATTTATTAATACAAACGGCAATTATCACATTAAATCCCAAAGCGGCAACCACAATTCGCTTTAAATCACTAAATCCCGATAACGACGGTTCACTTACGATTAATACAAAATCAACTCCGACCAACGATGCTTTAACCGGACAACCGATCCCCGGAGAACCGTCAATAATAACTAATTCTTTACTTTCCAAAGCATAATCCAGTTGCTTTTTTACTTCCGTTACTAATAGACCGGAAGCGCCACTGCCGATATGAGGTTCAGCCATCGAAAATATTATTTCATCTTTATATAAAATAAGTTTTGCCTGCGGCATCATAGCAAAAGTTACGGCCTCATTGGGGCAAACCAAAGCACAGACTCCGCATCCTTCACATGAAAGAGTATCAACGATATAATCATCTTTCACAATAATCGCATCAAAACGGCAATTGTCGGCACATTTACCGCAACCGATACATTTACTGCTGTCAATTACAGCTTTTGCAATACCATAATAATCTCGATAAATAGGCGCGGACAAACCGGGAAGCAAAAGATGCAAATTGGCGGACTCAACATCACAATCAGCAATTCTTTTAGCTTGTGATAAAGCGATAAACGCCCCGGCTACCGTCGTTTTACCGGTTCCGCCCTTACCGCTTAAAATCAATAAACGAGTCATGAATAATCCTTTTTTAATTGTTTATATATTCTTGTGAATATTTTATAATATTCTTCTTTTTCTTTTGCCGCTATCCGCCCTTGCGATAAAAGGGTTCCGAGTTCGTAATTATAAGGGATTTTACCGAGAATTTTTATTTTATTTAAATTACAATAAGCGTTGACCGGACCGGATTCTTTACCGCTTTTATTAATGATAGCGCCATAGGGTTTATTCATCGTATTCGCCAAATTACAGGCAATACGGAAGTCATGACAACCGAAGGCACTTTCTTCACCGACAATTATACAATAATCGGCCGCTTTAACGGTCTCCACAACCGTACAACCGCTTCCGGGAGCACAGTCTAATATCACAAATTTTTTTTTCGGTATTTGTGATATGATTTTTTGAATAATCGGTACACCGGAAATGCTCTCCGGGTTAAGATAACCAGAAATAAAATCAATCGTTCCGGCATAACCGATATCGATTCGGCCAATAACCCTGGCCTTTTCAACAATTGCGTTTTGCGGACAAACCAAACGGCAACCACCACAAGAATGACAAAAATCACTAATATAAATAATTTTTTTCTGGACAAATGCCAAAGCATTAAAACGACAAAAATCAACGCAACGACGACATAAATTACAAAGTTCTTCATCGATTCTTGGAACCGATATTGATACATTTATTTGTTTTCTGATTGTCGGTTGAAAATATAAATATCCATTCGGCTCTTCAACATCAGCATCAACATAAAGAGCATCATTCGATATTTGAGCTAAATTTACGGCAATAAAAGTTTTTCCGGCACCACCTTTACCGCTTAATACAGCTATTTTCATTGGTCAGGCCGATTATTATGTCCGGAATGAATTTCATCAATTACCGAAAGTGTTCCTGCCTGATAAGCGATAATATTATCTTTCGGATTATTACTTATCGGGCCAAACAACTCGATTCCGGCTTCTTTCAAAACGAGCAAAGCCGCATCACCGCAACGATATGCAATAACAACCTTCGCTTTAGTGTCAACAACAATTTGGGCGGCTTTGATTCCGGCACCGTGGGGGCTGGACATTCCTTCGTTTTTAGTAATATAGCCTTCCTTGCTTTCATCATCATATATGTAAAAATAAGGGGCTCGACCAAAAGATTGATTTAAACATAAA
>JALOBF010000115.1 GCA_023228385.1 Bacilli bacterium | reverse complement strand
TCAGCTTTTCATCAAGAAAAATACCGGCGGGGTAACCGTCAACAGTCAAGCCGATATAATCTTCATGCGAGGCACCGAATATTGTGATTCTTAAATATTTACCGAAACTATTCATAATATCTCTCTCATAAATTCCTCAACGGATATATTTACAATTTGGGCTTTGCCGATATCTTCTAGGACGGGAAGACGAATCATTTTACCGGATAATTTTTTATCTTGGCAAACATAAGTAAGGATTGCCTCCCGAGAAAAAGGAATATCAACCCCGATCCCAAGATGATTATATAATTTCAATAATCTGTGTTTTATTTTCTCATCCTTTGTTTCATAATACATCCCAACCGCAACGGCGATACCGTGTTTAACCTTAAATTCGGATAAACTTTCGATCGCATGACCGATCGTATGGCCATAATTAAGCAGTACCCTTTCTTTTTCATCAAACTCATCTTGAGCGGTAATTTGCGCTTTGATTTTTAAAGAACGATAAATTACCTCCGACAGAGAAAAATCACTAAATAGTAAGTTAAAAAACGATCGGTCAAATACAAGTCCGTATTTTATAATTTCCGCCAAACCCGATAAATATTCTTCTTCCGGTAAAGTTTTGATAAAATCAGGATCAACAACAATAAAACGCGGATGATAATAAGTTCCGATTTGGTTTTTATATTTCCCGCAATTAACGGCGCATTTTCCCCCTAAAGCACTGTCAACCTGAGCGAGAAGTGAGGTCGGCATGGCAATAAAATCACATCCCCTTTTATAAGTCGCAGCGACAAAGCCGCTTAAATCGGTAATCATGCCGCCGCCAAAACCCAAAATCGTATCCGTTTTGGTAAATCCGAGATTAATTAAGCGTGAAACAATTGTTTCAGCCGTTGTGAGGGTTTTATAACTGTCTCCGGCCCCGACAATATAAATTGAAGCTTCCGGTATGATTCTTTTTAAAGCATCAAGATATAATTTAGCGACATTCTCATCGGTTATCACAAAAATTTTTCCGTCCGGCAAAAATAAACGGATTTTATTAAAAAGACCGGAACCGATATAAGTTTTAACTTTATTAAAACGATATTGGGCGGTTATTCTTTTCATAAAACGACGGTTTTTCCTCCTGCATTTTGAAAATCACGGAAAAAATTAGGATAAGACTTATTTACGGCCATTGCCCCCTTAATAATATAAGGTTGGCGGATCCGACGGCTAATTGCGGTAAGGGCCATAACAATTCGATGGTCGTCGGCCCCGTTTACGCTGACGCCGCCGTTAAGCATGCCGTTGCCGTCAATAATTATCTCATCATTATTAACCGTCACTCGCCCGCCCAAACGGTTAATCGCCGCGGAAATGACACAAATCCGATCGCTTTCTTTATATCTTAGTTTTGCCCCGCCGCCGATAATAACCCTTCCTTCGCCGACACTTGCCAAGGAGATTAAAATCGGCCCCAAATCAGGGGTTAGGCTGATATCAAGATAAGCATCGCTTAATCGCCCCGATAAGAATTGATAGGATCCGTCATTATATTGATATTTAACCCCCATACTTTTTAAATACTTAAAGTAATCCTGATCGCCCTGCAGCGAGTCGGGATTAAGGCCGGAAACCTTAAGTTCGGGATTTAAATAAGCGGCGGCCAACCAATTGGCAGCATGAGAAAAGTCCCCTTCAACCCTAAATACACTCGGACGATAGACAGTATTGCTCATCGTGTTAATCTCGTCGAAAGAAAGCACATATTTTATACCAAAGTGCCGGCCGACGGCCAATGTCATTTTTAAATAAGGATTATCTGGGCCGATATCAACCAGTCTAATCCGGGCACCTTCTAATAAAGGCAAGGATAATATCATGCCGCTGATTAGTTGCGTTGTCCGCCGCCCTGATAACAAAAAAGTATCGGCCGAAAGGTGCCCGCGGATCTTTAGGCATTCTTTTTGTCTAGTTATCTCCAATCCGGTTAAAGCGGATAAGTCTTCGGTATCGATGCGCTCAAGCAAGCGGGCACTACCGGTAAAAGCAAAATCAGAACAATATTGGGCAATAACCGGCAGTAAAAATCTTAAGGTCGAAGCCGATGACCCGGCCCAATATTTATTTACCGGTTGCTTCTTTATTGTTTTGAATTGAATTTTGTCAGGTTCAATCGAATAAGCAAAACCAAGTTTGCCCAGACACTCAAGCGTTGCTTTTGTGTCATCGCTAAAAAGCGGATTAATGACGGCACCGCCTTTCGAAAGGGCAGCGGCAATCAAAGCCCGATGCGTATAACTTTTTGACGGGGGAACGAAAACCGTCCCGTTTAAATTATGAGGAAATATTTTTAAATCCATATATTTATCTTTCTTTCTAATTTATTATACATCAAATCATGAAAAAAATAAAGGAAACCGTAAAAAAAAGCAAAAAAGGGAGAGTGTAAATAAATATCGGTAATCATAAAAAAACAAGGCTTCTAATAATTGAGGCCTTGTTCAAATCGGTTTTATTTTAACTAATGATCGAATAATGATTCAATCAAATCAATCGCTAATCGGGCGGTTTTGTTTTCATCATCAAAAAACGGATTAATCTCGACAACTTCTAAAGAGGTAATCAGATTCGACTTCGCCAAAATTTTCATGGCAAATCGACTTTCATCAAATCTCATCCCGCCTAAAACCGGAGTGCTGACCCCCGGTGCTTCAGCCGGATCTAAAACATCCAAATCAAAACTTAAATGGACACCGTCGGTACTGTCTTTTAGATATTGAATCGCCTCTTCCGTTACTTTCGATATGCCGATTCGCGCTATTTCATCCATGGTATAAACCTTAATCCTTTTTTTGCGGATTAATTCCTCCTCACCGGGATCGATTGAACGCACACCGATGATAATGATATTTTCCGGCTTTACTTTCGGCCAGTAATTGTATAAACCGGTTAACCGTTCATGGCCAAAGCCCAGATTGACAGCCAGCGGCATCCCGTGGATATTTCCCGATAAAGTCGTTTCGTTAGTATTGAGGTCACCGTGAGCATCAAACCAGATAACACCTAAATTTTTATAATGTTTGGATATCCCGGCAAGACTGCCGATGGCAATACTGTGGTCGCCGCCTAAAATTAAGGGAAATCGATCTTGCATAACAACCGCATCAACCGTCTTGGCAAGCGTTTCGCTTACTTCAATTACCGTTTCTAAGTTTTTTAGCGTTCCCTTGTTCTCAACCCGAAAGGGGCGCTTAATCGGAATATCACCGCAATCAATAATATGACAATTTACACTTTGCAGTCGAGCTATTACACCGAGATTACGAAGCACACCGGGCCCACATTCTACTCCCCGGTGAATTTGTCCCAAATCCATGGGTACACCGATTAAAGAAATATTTTTTTTCATAATAGATTATTACCTCAAAAAACTTTACTTAATACTAACTCTTACCTTGGTAAATCGGTAATGATATTTTTTTCCTTAAACATATTTTCTTTTTTTATAATATAAACAAAACCAGATTAAAACTATTAACCTATTTTCTTTGATGCGGAAAAGGATAAATATATCCTATGCTCCGCCCAATAAACATATCAGAAAAAAGCAAAACATGTTTTTAATTTATCTTCCCGCCAAACAGCGAAGCCTGATTAACAATTCATATGCTAGCGCAAACTGTCAGGATCGTAAGGGAATAAAGTTTTTTTACATAATCATATTGCATTCTTATTTTAAGGTTTCTAACCGGTTCTTCCTCTGAAAATATAACTTTACCCATGAAAATATCTCCATTATCCTTTGCTTTCGCTTATACATTCAATCATGGCGGGCGGCAATATACTTTCCCGATAAAGCAAAAAGAACGGATCTAAATAAAAAAACACCGATAGTTTATGAAAAAAGCAATTCCGCGTTAGGAACTGCCTAAATAATTATTTTTTCAGTCGCGATTTAAAAACAGTCTTGCTAAAAGCGGTAATAGTTCCATGTAAAGCCATACGAGAGTGAAAACCAAACCGAACGAAACATACCATTCCAAATATTTCGGGGCGCCCCCCTCAACAACCCGTCTAATCATTTCGAGGTCAAAAAATAAATAAAGCGTACAAAGGAAAATCATCAAAACCGAAACAATTGCGGATAAACCAAAATCAAAATTCATTCCAACGATAAGAGAAATAACCCACAAAAGTATCATGCTGATTAAAAGCGAAATAGCAAAAATCATTAAAAATTTTATAAATTTCCCCGTAACTTTTACAACTCCGGTTAAAAAGAGAGTTACGACAACCGCTAAAACAACGACCGTTGAAAGGAGAGCTGATAAAACAACTCCAGGCGCGGCGACTTCAAATGCCAAGGAGACGACGCCAACCAACAAGCCTTCACCAAGACAGTAAATCGAGCCGAAAACCTTAGTGGCTCGCGGAATCCATAAGGCAATTAACGAAAAAATAAAAATTGTTGTTATCGCGATAAAAAACAAGTATAAAAAGAGACGACTGTTGGTAAACATTATCCAAAGCCCACCGACTGCTCCCAATACAACAAGAGCGATATAATAAAGTGCCTTTCGGGCAACACCGCCGTAAGTTGCAGCTTCATATGTTGCATCAAAAGATTCGGATTTATTTAAAGCTCTTTTATAAACAGGATTATGACTGCGAAAATAATTCATATTATTCACCTAAAATTTAGTTAGTAACATCCTTTCTATTATTATTCTTCTTATTATATATTATATATTAATAGTATGATAAAATCAAATGTTTTTATCAATAATTTAAAATAATCCGATTTGATCATCTTGCGGCAAACCTTGGAAGGCTCCGATCTGCCGTAATTTTTCAAACACA
>JALOBF010000114.1 GCA_023228385.1 Bacilli bacterium | reverse complement strand
TGACTAATTCGGCATCAAATAATTTGGAAATCAACAACAAGCGTTAAGGAAGTACCGAGAGCAAGATTTACTGTCTCTTTATCAAACGATAATTCAGCATCATATTCTTTCACAATAACTTTTATTGTGGCACTGACTTTTTTATCTTTTACACCTACGGTTATTTCAGCGCTGCCAACAGAAATACCGCTGATCTTTCCGGAATCATCAACTTTTACAACCGATAACTCGCTTGATGACCATTCCAAAGTTAATGTATCATCAGAAATGACGGGCTCGAGTACAACTTCATCGCCAATCATTATGGTGATTTCTTCTTGTTCAAAGGATAATTTTATGCCTCCGCAAGCCACTAAAATCAAGGCTAAACAGAGCAATGAAAAAAAACCAAAAAACTTCTTCATACTTACTGTCTCTTTAACAATTTAAGTAATAATGCATATTGACCCTTAAATTGTTACTTCTCCTCTTTTAATTATTTCAATATGCAAACGTTGTCAACCTTATTCTAGCATATTTTTTGCAATTATTCTACTGTTATTTTAAAAAAAGCCCGACCGTTAAGTGGAAGGGCGTAAATTATAAAGTTTTTCCTTGATTTTATCAACCATATCGAGTTTTTCCCAAGGCAGACTTAAATCGTTCCGGCCGAAATGTCCGTATGAAGCCACCTGAAGATAAAGGGGCCGACATAAATCAAAGTGTTCAATTATCGCTTTTGGCGTCAGAGGAAATAATTCCCGGATGATACAAATTAAATCTTCGTCTTGATACCCGGATGTTCCGAAAGTATCGATTAAAACGGCGGTCGGTTCGCTTACGCCAATCACATAACTTAATCCGACCTCCAGTGTTAAAGCAACACCGGCGGCAACCATATTTTTCGCAATATATCTTGCCATATAGGAAGCGCTGCGGTCTACTTTTGTCGGATCTTTACCGCTGAAGGCGCCGCCGCCATGGTGGGCAGCCCCACCATAAGTATCAACTATGATTTTTCTTCCGGTAAGACCGCTATCGGCCTTGGGACCGCCGATAACAAAACGGCCGGTTGGATTAACAAATATTTTGGTATCATCATCAAGCAGCGAAGCGGGAATTACCGGCATTATTACTTCTTTAATAATGAGTGTCCTTAACTCGGCAATCTTAACGGACTCATGATGCTGAGTAGAAATAACAACGCTATCGACTCTTACCGGTCGGTTATCGTAATACTCAACCGTAACCTGAGCTTTACCGTCGGGACGAAGATAATCCGCCGACATTGATTTACGCAGTTCCGAAAGTCTTTTCGTAAGTTTATGCGCCAATACAATCGGCATCGGCATTAATTCTTCGGTTTCCTGGCAAGCAAAACCAAACATCAATCCTTGGTCACCCGCACCCTCACCGTCTTTTACGCCTAAAGCAATATCCGGTGATTGTTCATCCAGACAAACTAAAACCGCTAAGTTTTCCGCATCAAAGCCGATTTTTCCGCGATTATAACCGATATCCATAACGGTTTTGCGGACAATTTCTTGAATATCAACATATGTGGTGGTCGTTACTTCACCCATGACCATCACCAGTCCGGTTGTGGCAACGACTTCACAGGCGACTCGGGCATTTTTATCCTCGCTTAAAATTGCATCCAAAATCGCATCGGCAATCTGGTCACATACTTTATCGGGATGCCCTTCGGTCACCGACTCTGATGTATAATATTTACGCAAATTCCATCACCTCATTTATTATTATAAACCCGAAACCGGAAGTTGAGCGATTTTAACGGAAGGTGTTCCGATATCATTATGGAAAATTTTAAAATCATCGCCAATTCCATCAATTTGATTCATCATTTTAATGAAATTGCCGGAAACAACAATTAATGTAACCGGACGGACAATTTTGCCGTTTTCAATAAAGAAACCGGAAGCTTGAGCGCTGAAATCACCGTTAATCGGATTGGCTCCGGAATGAAGTCCCGCCAAATCGGTAATTAATAATCCTTCTGTAATACCGCTTATCATTTCCCTTTTACTCATCGTCGGTTCGTTGGATGTAAGACAGAAGTTCGTAATATGAACACCAATTTCGGTCCCCATTTTATAGCCGTTGCCGGTTGATTTTGTTTTAAAGAATTTTGCTGTTTTTAAATTATGTAAGAAAGTTTTAAAAACACCGGCGGCAATGACATTTTTTGAATAGGAGGCAACGCCTTCATCATCAAATGGCTGATAATTAATAGCCGCCGCCAATAATGGATTATCAATAAAAGTAACTTTTTTACCGAAGACTTGTTCACCCTCCTTACCCAAGAGCGGAGTTATTTTTTTCACCGCAGCTTCACCGGAGAAAATCGAAACAAAAGTACTAATCAAATCGCTCATTGCTTCGTTTTCAAAAATAATCGGATAAGATTTTGAAGGTGCCGGTTTAGCATTGAGTTTTTCAATCGCCTTTTTCGCCACCGTCTTGGCTATATCCTCCGAATTGAAATCACGATAGTCAAGCTTGCTCGCTATTTCATATGCCGCTTGTGTTTGCTCGTTTTCTTTGACAACTGCCTGCACTATAATATACGCAAATTGATTTTGTTTTTTCAGATTAAGACCGTAGGAATTAACGATTTCGACCGAACGAAGATTCTCGCTATACTGACAATGAGAAACCTGGACAATTCTCGGATCATATTCCTTAACTTTTTTTTCAATGGTTTTAAGCATATCAATTTTATCGCTGATTGGGATTTGGTTAAAAATAGGGTTGGGTTTACGTCCCGGCGGATAGGCCGGGCTGCCGGTAAAAATTGAAAACTCTTCGACGGTTGTTAAAGCGGCGGCATTTTCCTTTAGTCGCGAAATAATAAAATCAAGATCTTCGCTTGCCGTTTCGGTTGTATAAGCAGTCATTTTATTGTTATAAATGCCGCGAATGGTAAAACTTTTACTGTCGCTTATTTTATTCTGCTCGACTTCGCCGCTAAACACGGCTATTTGTAAACCGTAGGATTGGGTAGCGTAAATTTCAACCGCTTCAAATCCCGCATTTTTCGCTTTTTTAATCAGTAATTCATAATTCATTGTTTTTCACCTCTTCCCCCGACGGTTAAACTTTTTACTCTGATTGTCGGTTGACCGACACAAGTCGGTATCGCACCGCTTAATGAACCGCACATTCCATACCCGAATGTCAGGTTATCGGCAATCATATCGATATTTTTTAATATTTCCGCACCGCTTCCGACCAAAGTCGCACCTCTTACCGGTTTAGTAATTTTTCCGTTTTCAATCATATATCCTTCGTTGACGGCAAAATTGAATTCACCGGTTGCCGGATTAACGCTGCCGCCTCCCATCTTCTTGGCAAAAAGGCCATATTCGGTATTACTGATAATTTCTTCAAATGTGCTTTCTCCCGCGGCAAAAAAAGTATTACTCATTCGGGAAGTCGGCGAGAATTTATATGACTGACGCCGACCGCTGCCCGTAACGGGATGGTCCATCTTTCGGCTGTTGCGATAATCAACCAAATAACTTTTTAATATTCCGTTTTCAATTAAAACATTACGTTTAGTCGGTTCTCCTTCATCATCAACATTAAGAGAGCCCCAAGCATTCCGGATCGAACCGTCATCGATGGCGGTAACGATATCGCTGGCAATTTTGGTGCCCAGCTTTCCACAGAAAACCGAAGTTCCCTTAGCTACCGAAGTCGCTTCCAGAGAATGAACACAAGCCTCATGCAATAGGACGCCGCCGAAAGCATTATGGACAACGACGGTCATCACGCCGCCGACCATCTCATCAGCATGGAGCATCGTAAGGGCCTGATCGGCGATTGACATGGCAAATGCGGATAGATCAAAATTATCCAATAATTCATAACCGGAATGACCGCCGATGCTGTCAAAACCGCTTTGGGTTGTTTTACCGTCGCTGGCAACAACGGAAAAAGCCATAATAACATGATAACGCTCATCTTCAAGATAGCGTCCTTCCGAGTTGGCAATTAAAACTTTTTGGGTATCATCGCGCAAATTACCGATAATTTGAACAATTTCCGGCGAATAATCAACGATAGCATTATAGGCTTTAAGAAGATACCCGACTTTCTCGGAAGCCGACAAGTTATCGGGTTTTTTTACAATCAAGTGGCGCGGCTTAACACGCTCGCTCGTTAGCGCCGCCGACTGGGCGATGCGCTTTTCGGAATAAGCAGCCGCCAATTTCTCCGCCAAAACCAGTAAACTCTCCCGGCTTAAGTCATTGGTATAGCCCGACACTTCCAGTGAACCTTTCAAAATTCTTAAAGAAGCACCATATAAATGATTACCGTAAGCTTTAGTGATTTTTCCGGCCGTCAGTTCATAATTATTATAATACGAGGTTTCAACAAACATCTCGGCAAAATCACCGCCGGATTTAAGGGCCACATCAAATACTTCGCGGCAAACATCTTTGCTTATCAATATTATCACTTCCTTTTTTCATAATTATACTAAAAGTGTTAATAAATAGCAAGGTAAAAAAACTTAATTATATTTTAAAAAAAGGCAATAATAATGTCGAGGTTATAAATATGAACAATAAATCAATTTGGGATCGGGATTTATATCCGCTCTCATTTCCCGTCTTAAAAGAAAACATTAAAACCGATGTCTTAATCATAGGTGCCGGTATTAGCGGTCTCTCCTGTGCTTATGAATTATTGGACCAGGCACTCTCGATAACCATCGTTGACCAAAACGCAATCTATCAGGGAACGACATTACGGACGACGGCAAAAGTCACTTATCAACACGGTTATATTTATCATGATTTAATCAAAAAGCACGGTATCGATAAAACCAAGGATTATTACGAATTTAATTTAA
>JALOBF010000113.1 GCA_023228385.1 Bacilli bacterium | reverse complement strand
ATTGTTCAGCTGGAACATGAATTATCATTCATAGCAACTAAAATTACAGAGGAAAACAAGAGCATTGTATCCTTAACCGCTTATCTTGACAAAGATAATCAAGTTGAAATCAAACAAGAATTAAAAAAGAATAAAAATCTGTTTCAATTGAAAATAATCGAAAAAGCCAAAGAATCAACGGCAACTTTAACGCTAAATAAAAAAATAAACCGATTCGAAATTGATTTATCAGTTAACAACAAGAAATTTATATGCTACCGCAATAACAATAGCATCCGGATTGAACCGAAACATTATCAAACAAAAATCAAAATTGATATTAATAAAAACAAAGAAAAAGGCGAATATGAATATCGCAATAATCAAAATGAAGATGTAAAACAAAAAAAGGAGCCGAAAAGGTACGGCAAAGGCCACGAATAAAATAATACCTCCAAAACAGAGGTGATATCGAACCGATATCACCTCTGTTTATTTTTCAATTAATTCTTTAACCTTTAATAAATAATATTTTTCTTCTCGAATCATATGATTGGGAATTAAAGAACTGAATGTTCCGGTTGAAAACAATTTACATTCTTTTTTCAGCTGTTCAATCATCTCGAGAAATATAATAAAATTCTCCATTACCATTTCTACTTCTTTATTGAAATATTCCAATTCGCCGTTTCTTCGGGTGGTTCTTTCATACATCAAATACATCTCAAAAGCCTTTTTAAACAATCCGTCAAAACGATAAACAAAATCCATGGCCTCATTAATATGTATTTCCTCAATCCCATCCAACTGAGAAGCAATATATTTGGCATGCCCGGCGGCATCAGGCAGCCAAACCTTATGTAAACGAATGTTTTCAAGAACTTTATTAAAGCGTAAACTTTCGTCGGCAATGCATAAGAATCGATAGTATTCCATTGCTTCATTTATCATATGATTTAAAAATGATGGGTCCATCGCTAATTCAATATGACAAGCCATCAGTTTTTCCAACATCATTTTTTTAAATTGGGTAAACTGAACTATTGCGGTTTTGTTTTCAGCAATCAAATTAGGTATGACTTCTGGATTCAATTCCTTAGGAAGTTGCTGTACATTTTCTAAAAGCTGACTGAATAAATTATTAAAATATTGGGTTTTACTGATAGATTCAGTTTCTTTCGGTGATAAACCGGTATACTGAAATAAAGCGTGATCACGCATTATCTGCGTCCAAAACTCAATTTCCTTAACAATATTAAACATCCGTATCCTCCTTGCATAATTCAATACACTATATGAATAAAAAATGGAAGTATACGAATTTTTAGGGTTTAATTTTTATTATTCGGTATCATAAAATCAAACCGCATATATTCCGGGACTTCATTATCAAGAAGGATATCGAAAATCAGAGTATCTTTACTTTTAGTACCGGAGCGAGGTTTGGCGAGACGACCGGTACCAAAATAGGTATAAGGTAAAGTAATCCCATTTTCATTGGCGGTTTTTCGAACAAAGACATGTGCCAATTTACTATTTACCAGTTTTTGTCCGGGCTGATTGTCAAATCTTACATTAGTGGTGCTTTCCCACTGAAACACTTTGCTATTTAAAAATCTATTATTGTATTTTAAATGTTCGAGAATCGTTTTATCTTTGTTAAGTCCGGCTAAAATATAAACCGTTCCATCCTTCTTTACAATCGTCCCCTGTTGCTGTGTTAATGATTTTTCTTTCATCATCATTTTTATTTGATCGGTTTTATAATTAGCATACTGTTTAAACCGACCCGAAAAATCACTGAATTCCGAATTGTATCTTTCCAAACCATATGCCAATAAATCGCTCAAATGTTCAACAAATGCCTTGTTCTCCAAAGAAATATCGAGACTGAAT
Organism: Bacilli bacterium; assembly: GCA_023228385.1. GTDB lineage: Bacteria > Bacillota_I > Bacilli_A > ML615J-28 > CAG-698 > UBA3946. Next base: position 2,987 of record JALOBF010000113.1, on the reverse strand, counting down.
AGTCCGGCTTCAGCTTTTACATATTGCGGTTGTTTATTTTGGACAGGATCATCCCATAAAGAATTCGTTAGGAGTTTAACCGCATGAGTAAATTGACCGCCATCAAAATAATCATATCGTTCTTTAATGGCATCTGTTATTTTCTTTTTTTCTTTAACCCCTTCAACCAACAATTGAATTATATAGTATTCATATGGTCTTACCAGGGGAAGAAAACGTGAAAGATATGTCAAAAAAGTAATTTCCTGAGTATTAAAAAAAGGAATATCTTCACCAACATTTAAGAGGAAATTATAATAACAACCGACTTTACGATTGCCGCAACGAGAATTAATAAAACGCATTAAATCAGGGGCAATTTCCCGATTTAAATAATCAATATGATAAGGAAAGGCAGCGGTCCCGCAATAATATTTAAAATTTTCATAATCTTTTTTAAGGAATTCAAATCGATTAAAATTTGTTTGGTTAATATGATTAAGTATTTCCTCTTTGCTTTGCTCATCCAGATGAATTTCAATCGGTAATCCCAAAGCCCGAAAATCATCTCTTATCAGCGATACAAGCAAAGCCCGTTCCATAACCGCATTCTTGGCAAGACTGCCTAAAGCCAAAGCAATTTGCACACTGCGCGTATAACTATTGCCGATAAAATCAAGGACGGTAAGGTATTCCTTGCCCTCATGCTTTCTTAATCCGCGACCTAATTGTTGAATAAAAACCGTTGCCGATTCCGTTGGTCGCAAAAACAAAACCATATTAACCGCCGGAATATCCACGCCTTCATTTAGTAAATCAACGGTGAAGATAATTTCCAATAATGATTCTTCACTTTGCAACTCGCGGAAAGCTTGAAGTCTCTCGCCGGTTTCACTTCGGCCGGAAAGATGCCTTGTATGATAACCCAAAACACGTATGTTTTCTGACATCATCCGGCAATGCTCAATACTGCGGCAAAACGCCAATGCCTTTAGTTTAGTATCTTGTGGCCGATATTTTTCTATATTTTCTTTTATAAACTCACAATGAATATCCGTCGCGATTTGTTGAATTAACACTCTTGCATCTTTCTCTGAATAATCGACTAAACGGTCTTTAATCCCATAATATTTAAAGGGTACAACCAGATCGTTTTCCAGGGCTTCTCTTAATCTAAGCTCATACGGGACATTTCTGCCAAATAAATCATATACTGACTTATCATCCATTCGATCGGGAGTTGCCGTTAATCCTAACAAGAAACGCGGCATAAAATAATTTATAATTTTTTGATAAGTACCGGCAACGGCGTGATGTACTTCATCAATAACAATGTAATCAAATTCATCGGGAGTAAACAAATCCAAATTCTTTGAAATTGTCAGATTCGTCGCAAAAACAAAATCACTGTCATATTGCCGATCGTTGCCGGTAAAAAAACCATATGTAACTCTATTTTCAAACACGCAATTAAAAGTTTCCATTGCCTTTTTTAATATCGTATCGCGGTGAACCACAAACAACAGTCTTTTGGCATCAAAATTACGGACATCAAAAGCAGCAAGATATGTTTTACCGCTACCGGTCGCGGCAATAACCAGAGCCTTATCGACACCCATATCGCGATATCTACGGATTTCTTTAAGCGCTTTTCTTTGCATATAATTTGGCATTATCTTCGTTTCATAACTAATAAAGTAATCCATATCCCATTTTTCAATCGCATATTCAAGTTGAATACTGTATTTATCAATTATTTCTCGATTTAAAGGATAGGTATTGTTCCAAAGAAAATCATATTCATCAATAATATCCCGATAATAATCTAAAGCATCCTTCGCTGAGAATGCGATATTCCATTCGATGTTTTTAAGTAAAGCATAACGGGTAAGGTTAGATGAGCCGATTACGATTTCATAACAATCGAAGTATTCAAAAATATAACCTTTGGTATGAAAACCTCGGTCGGGGAAAGAGTTATAGTCAATATGACATTCAAAATTAGTAAATGTATTTACCAACTTAAACAACTCTTGTAATGCCGGTATATCGGTGAAATTTTGATAAGTCGAAACAATAAATTTACCTTTAGCCCCACGTATCAGAGCATTATGTATTGCCGGCAAAATCAATATAAAACCTGATCTCTTGATAAAACTAACAGAAAAAGAAAAACTGATACAATCGTTTAAAGATTGAATAATTTTATCTAAAAATGTCGTTTCTGTCGTATTACTAAGAAATAAACCTTTCATTGCTTCATACCTCATTTGAAAATCGGTCATAATTTAGTATATCATATCAGGTAATTTATGACAAGTTTACAAAATTCTTTTCTTGACAAACAACAATAAAAAAGCTGAAATGATGGTGAAATAAAACCGAATTTAATATATGTTTATTCTTACGGCGAAACAAAACTAGTAAATAATTATTACCGTCAAAATTTTAAAAGCAGCCGCTGTTTAAGTTGTATCGCGAACTATCCACAAAAAGCAATAACGACTAAAATAAGTCGATTCTAAAAAGATATAATAACGACAGCGGAAGAAACATAATATAAATAAAAGCAGAAACTTTTTTCTGCTTTTTGTTATTTAATAAAATTTTTTATAATTAAGCATTCTTCCGAGAGTATAAGGGATAAAACAAATGCTTTATTATTATGAATCATATAATCCTTAGCAATATAACTGTCATAAAAACAGGGTTTATCCAACGAACCAGGTACCGTTCGTAATTCTTCTTTTATTACAATAATGCCTTGTTTAATTAATCAATCTAATGTTTTTATATCAATTGTTTTTCCATGCAATAAAGTTACAACCGTTTATACCCGTTTCTTAAGTTTAAAGATACGGTTTTTACGAATATCATAATATCGAAGTAAATTGCCTTCCATCCGCCAACGATTTTGTAGAAATAAAGTCATAGCATCCTCATAATAATAAATATTTAGTTGTTGGAAATAATAATTTTTGCAATTTCCTGAGTATATTTTTGGTAGC
>JALOBF010000112.1 GCA_023228385.1 Bacilli bacterium | reverse complement strand
CACGGTTGTCCGGGCAACATGCATATTTTGTGAACATTCTTCTTGGGTAAATCCTTCCCAATCAATTAGACGAATAGTTTCATATTCATCAACTCTCATAATAACCGCCTCTTCCGGTCGAACCGGAATACCAAGCGGGCCATAAAAATCATTATCAGGCATTTGACATATTCTTCGCCTGATTTTCGGTCGGGACATTTTGCTTCTCCTTTTTCTAAAGTTCTCCTAGTTCTTTGGTAATTATATCAATTTGATTTTCAAGATACTTTAATTGTTCTTGTAAATACTCTTTACGGGAGCGCTCATCATAATTTCTTTCTTGATTATATGCATCAGCATATATACGGCTTCGTCGCAAAAAGCGGGGACGGCATAAACCTAAACCTCTTCCTGTAAGTGGTCCATAACCCAACGGACCGGTTCCGTCTCTTCTCGGCATTAAATCACCTCCAATTCTCAACCGTTATTATACAATAGTTTCTGACATATGTCAATAACTAATTATTAGAAATCGTCATCTTTTATAGAAAAAACAATTATTTTAATTTACTTTTCGCATAAAATTTAATATAATAGTTCCGAGGTAAAAAATTATGATCAGAAAAGCCAATTTAAAAGATTTGGAAGTTATTATTAAATATAATCAACAGCTTGCCCTGGAAACAGAAGGGGTTAAACTCGATCAGGAAAAACTGTTTAAAGGTGTAATTTCACTGCTGGCCGACGATACTAAAGGTAGCTATTATTTATATGAGACCGGCGGTAAAGTCGTCGGTCAGTTGCTTGTTACCTATGAATGGAGCGATTGGCGCAATGCCAATTACTGGTGGATTCAAAGTGTTTATGTCAATCCCGATTACCGGCGCCAAGGGATATTTAAACAATTATATGAGCATGTAAAGCTGTTGGCTGAAATGGAGGATACAGTTTGCGGTCTGCGTCTTTATGTGGAACAACAAAACTTTAACGCTCAAACCACCTATCAAAAATTAAATATGTATCCTTCCAAATATCTGATGTATGAATGGAACAAAGCCTAAAAAAGCCATAAATGATTATGGCTTTTTAATATTGTAAATATATTAAAAAATAATCCCTTACTTATACTTTGAATCGTAACGACCCATGTTGTTTAGATTGCGATTAGTTTTCGTTTTTATAAATATTGACGGACAAAACTCAAAATAACTTCGCTGATTTGCGTTGACTCTTTTTCCAAAGACTCCACCTTTCGCAAATAACCTTTACTTATGTCTTCGTCTTGATACCCGGTCATATTAATTTTCACATTCATAGCGGCACCCGAAAGTCCCGTTTTTATCAAAATGACACCGACACCAATATCCGATACGGCGTTTTTATGAGCATAAGGATAAATTTTCTGCGTTGTCCGCAAAGCTTCCAAAGCAACCTCAGCTGTGCGATAAGGTGTGTCCGCAGCTTTAAGCGTCGCTTTCGTTATTGTTTGCAATCGTTTTGATTTCTCACTGTCAGTATTTTGGGGAAGTTTATAAGCCGCCACTACCTCCAAGTATGCTTCGGTATCAAGATCAACCAAGTCAAGAGCCTCCGCTTTTAGGCGGTTTAAATACTCGGTGGTTTTTAAATATTCATCTTTAGTTTCAACCCATAAACTTTGAAACTTCTTTTTGGAAATTGTAATATGCGATACCATTCTTATTAATGATATACCAACGGCAACCGCTAAAGCTGCCGCACTGCCCCCGCCGGGTGTCGGGGCGGCACTGTCGAGTCTTTTTAAAAATTCATTAATCGTCATATCTTTAAATTTCATACGATCCTCCCGTTATTAACTACATTTATTCCACGGATATATACATCCCGAACAAGATTTTCACCCAATCGATAGAAGAAATAATCTAAATTGGAACAATTAAAAATAATAAAATCTGCATCTTTACCAGTTTCTATTGAACCTTTGCTTTCGACCAAACCCAACCCATATGCCGGGTTTAACGTTACGGCCGTTAAAACTTCGGCCGGAGTCATCCCGGTTTTTATAACCGCCGTTTGCATTACCAGATGAAGATTATAAGAAGGACAGCTCCCTGGATTATAATCGGTTGCCAGTGCCAGCGCACCGTTACAAGCAATCATTTCCCGAATCCGGGCGAATGGCTTATCCAAAACGAATGATGTTAAAGGCAGCGCCACTAAAACGACATCGGATTCGGCCATGGCAGTAAAATCTTCGGAAACCGATGCCAATAAATGATCGGCAAATGAACAGTCCAGTTCGGCGGCCAAACGGGCACCGCCGGAATTCGTCATCTCATCGGCATGAATACGGATTTTAAATCCCAACTCCTTAGCCCGAACAAGAATCTCCTTGCTTTCCTCATAAGAAAAAACTCCTTCTTCGCAAAATACATCGCAAAACTCGGCCAAACTTTCCCTTTTTATCACTTCCATTGTTTCCTTTATAATATCAATATACCCCTTTCGGTTTTGTTTGTATTCCGAAGGAATAGCATGGGCGCCGAGATAAGTGGCAATTATATGTTGAGGACAATTTTTCTTCAGTTGTTTTATTACTTTAAGTTGCTTTAACTCCGTATCTTGGTCCAAACCATATCCGCTCTTCGCTTCAATAACACTTATCCCAAGCAAAAGCATTTTTTCCAAAGTCTCGGCAGCTTCATCATATAACATATCAAAACCAGCCGCCCTAGTTTTCTCGACAGTCTCCAAAATACCGCCGCCCGCGGCAAGAATATCCAGATAACTGGCACCCTCAAGGCGCTTTCTGAATTCATGCTCGCGACTTCCGGCAAAAATCAAATGATTATGAGCATCGATCAACCCGGGGGTAACCAGCCTCCCTTGAGCATCGATTTTTTTCCCCTGATATTTTTTGTAACCGGCGCCCGAGCCTGCTTCCGTAAACTTTCCGTTCTCAATAACCAAGTAAGCATCATTTAGTATCTTTATCGCCTTCATCGCCGCTCCACCTTTCGGGCCGCTTCCGATGGGAGTTGCTAATGTACCGATATTATAAACAATCAATCTTTCCATTACTTCTCCAATAAATATGATTCCAATATTTTTTTACCGTCAAAATCGGTTAGACCCAAGTAATAAGCCAAACTGTCAAGCGCCGCCGCAAGCGGCATCATCCCAACGACTTCACTGCCAAGAACATTGATACCGTAACGTTTGGCCTCGGTCTTAACGGCTTCAAACACCCGATAGATTGCAGTTTTACGGTAATCGGTAATATTCATCGTCACCTGTACAATATTACGATCGGCAATTTTAGCGGCTCCCGCTTTAATATAACGAAAACCACCGTTGGAGTGGCGTATCGCTTTGGCGATAGCCTTTGCGATATCAATATCGTCGGTACCCAGATTAATATTATAAGCGATTAAGGGTTCTCTCGCCCCGACCGCCACGGCACCGGCAGTCGGATGAATTTCCGGAGTTCCATAGTCGGGATACCATTCCTTACTTTTTATTTTCTCTTTCATTCCCTCGAATTCACCCTTACGGATATCGGCCAAGTTTTGTCTATCTAAAGAACGCGCCGCTTCTTCATATAAAAAGACCGGAAAATGATACTGTTTGGCTATTTTTTCTCCCAACTTCTGAGCGAGAGCAACGCACTCTTTCATTGTAATATTTTTAATCGGAACAAAGGGAATAACATCAACCGCTCCCATGCGCGGATGTTCACCCTTATGATAATTCAAGTTTATAAGCTGAACCGCCTTCCCGACAAATTCTAACAGCGGTTCGATCATGGCATCGCCATCACCCAATAAGGTTACAACCGTTCGGTTGTAATTCTTATCCGGCTCACATCCGATCAGTTTAAAACCGGGTTGATTTTTTAAAGGGGCAATAACGGCCTCGATCTTCGCCGTATCGCAACCTTCCGAAAAATTAGGAACACATTGAACAATTTTCAAAAGTTTACTCCTTTCTTATTTCCCACCCGGGACATATTTTTCATTAACCAAATTATTTATATAGTCTTCGTCGGCTAAATACGGTAAAGTAATATGGCTGTCGGCATTATCCTGATTATACTTGGCGGCAACTTCCAAGGCGGCTTCATTGCGTGCCCAAGCCCGCCGCGCGACTCCCGACATTACATCCCAGGAAACAGCGTTTTTTATAACCGCATCGACTTGGCTTGACCCGTCAAGCAACAGACCGAAACCGCCGTTAATCGATTTACCGATACCGACCCCGCCGCCGTTATGAAGGGCAACCATCGTCATACCGCGGGCAGCGTTCCCGGCAAAAACATGAGTTGCGGTATCCGCCATAATATTGGAACCATCTTTGATGTTCGCCGTTTCTCGAAACGGCGAATCGGTACCGCCCGGATCATGATGATCGCGACCGATCATAATCGGTCCGACCAAACCGTCACGCACCATTTGATTAAACTTTAAAGCGATTTTCGTTCGGCCTTCCGCATCCTGATATAAAATACGCGCTTTAGTGCCGACCACCAAATGATTTTCTTTGGCTTGGCGGATCCAGTGATAATTATCATAATCCTGATAACGGCGCTCGGGATTGATGCATTCCATTGCCGCCCGATCGGTTGCGTTTAAATCCTCTTCTTTACCGGAAAGACAGACCCATCGAAACGGACCGTATCCATAATCAAAAAGGAGCGGACCCATAATATCTTCAACATAACTCGGCCAAATAAAGCCCCCTAACGGATTGCGTCCGTCCCGACAAATTTCGGTAACGCCGGCATCATAGACGGCTTTCATAAAACTGTTGCCGTAATCAAAGAAATAGGTTCCGGCCGCAACCAGCTTCTTTATCGCCTGATATTGACGCATTAAGCTTTGATCAACCAATTCGCAAAACTTGGGTTT
>JALOBF010000111.1 GCA_023228385.1 Bacilli bacterium | reverse complement strand
ACAGTGTCACCGGAAAATATTCGGAAAAAAAAATCCTTTCATCCGCCATTACAATTGGTCTTGTTGCCGCCGCCTTAACCATTGTAATTTTATTAATCTTTTTAAGGCCTTTAGTCTTTAACGGCCTTAAACAAAAAAATGCTTATTTCCCAATTTTATCCTGCATTTTCTTTCTCCCCTTAATTGCTCTAAACAATATTTTTCGGGGATATTTCAACGGTAAAAATCGGATTACTGTCAGTGCCGCCGCCACCTTGATTGAACAAGTAAGCCGTATTACTGTTGCCATTATTTTATTATATCTTTTTCTTCCATACGGTTTGATTGTCGCGGTTTCGATGGCGATTATGGCGATGGGGATGGGCGAAGCCATCTCTTTGGGATTTATATTATTAATGATTAAAAAAAATAAGCCCCGCCATAGCGAAACTGAAGATAAGCCGATCAAAGCGATTCTAAAAATTACGGTTCCGACAACCGCTTCCCGTTTGGTCGGTAATTTTACCTATTTTCTTGAACCGATTATCTATACCGCCGCTCTTACCATCATCGGCTTTAGTACTAAGGATATCCTTTACCGTTACAGTGCCATTACTGCCTACGGTATTCCCTTAATTACCCTTTGTTCTTTTGTTTCCACCTCGATTGCAACCGTTATAATTCCCAATATTACAAAAAGTTATGCCTCCGGAAAAATCAGGGAAGTCAATTATTACATTAAAAAATCATGTCTTTTATCTTTTGTTCCCGGTATTTTAGTGAGCATCTTAATTACTGCCTATGCCCGCGAATATATGATGCTTATTTACCGAACCGATATCGGCAGCGACTATGCGGAAAAACTCGGTGCTCTGTTTATTCTTTTCTATCTTCAAGCTCCGATTAATGCGGTAATGCAAGCTGTCGGTCGGGCCAAAACCTTGTTTCATATTTCCCTTTTCACCAACATCATAAAACTAATCCTGATTTTTAGTTTGGCTTTTATCCCCCGGATAACCTATGATTCTTTAATAATCGCCATGTTGATTAATACCTTTTTATCTACTTCCTTGGTTTATTTTTGTCTTAAAAATACCTTTAAATTTAAGTTTTATTTTACAGAAATATTGAATATTATTATTTTAACCGGGCTTTCCGTATTATCATTACATATATTAAAAGCAGGTATATCACACTACCTGCTTAACACGGTAATTCTTACGTTATTATTTTATATTTATTGCAAAGTTTTAAAAATCACAAGTTTCAATAATGAATAGTTTTTTATTTTCATAATTGGCATAATAAATTTCTTTTTCCGATTGATATCCTTTTTTTCTAAATTCTTTTCGTAACCAATCTTCGCTTAAGCCAAGTAATTTTAGATTGCCTTTATGGACTTTACCGGAAACAATTAGCGGAAAAGGATATATTTCCGCCGGCGTAGCAGCAATATCATAACCGCCGTCGGTTTTCGCTGCCGGATTATGAGCGGTGCCGGTTTTACTTTTGACTTCGTCGGAAGGAAAATCTTTAAATTTAAAAATACTGATTTCACCGTTCGATTCAAGCACGGCATACCTAACTTCCGATAAAGAACGGATATTTTTTATTCGCATTTGAACAACTAAATCATCGACATTATATGATTGTTTTTTCATTTCTTTAATATTTAATTTGCCGTCGATCATAATGATTGACTCTTTCCCGTCAAAAAAATCACGGATAAACTTAATTTTAAGCATAATTACAGCTAAAAGTTTTTGAATAATTCCGATTAATAAAATCGAAAGCAAAGTCATATAAAACGGTACATCACCGGTTTCAACTCCGATAACGGCAATATCGGCGATTAATAAAACCACTACAAAGTCAAAAAGGCTTAACTGACCGATTTCTCTTTTACCCATAAACTTCAACAAAAACAAAATAAAAAAATAGATAACAGAAATTTTAAGCAATAACATCCATTCCATTAGCATAAACTCCTTTGTTCTAAAAACTTCAATATAAAAATATAATTTAATGGTGAAGTGATATTATGAAAAAAATAAAACAAAAATTTTTTGTATATCTCTGTTTTCTGTTTATTATCTCCATATTTAGCGGTATTTATGCGTTATTGATATATCTCGGCAAAACCGACAGCAAAATCGGAGCTTTTAATACCGTTACTTTTATTTTCGGCATTATCGCTTTTTTTATTCTTGGCTTTCTTGCCGGCAATACCGCTCAAAAAAACGGTTTGCTTGAAGGATTAGTGGCGGCGCTTTTCGTTATCTTGGTAACGTTAATTATTAATTTTTTTGTTCATGTTCCTTTTATTGCCCGATCGTTTGTAAAGACCGCCAGTTTTCTTTCCAGTTCGGCTTTGGGAGGGATTATCGGCGTTAATTTCCGCTCCTTTTTAGGGCCGGCGGAAGAATAGCATTTACAACTCCCGGAAATTGTGATAAAATAAAACCAAGGTGATAAAATGAAGCCCTTGGCCTATAAAATGCGGCCGCGTACCCTTGATGAAGTTATCGGTCAAACCCATCTTGTCGGTAAAAACGGCGTAATCCGCCGGATGGTCGAAAAACAAAAACTAACCTCAATAATCTTATACGGTAATCCGGGAATCGGAAAAACTACGATTGCTTTGGCTGTTTGCGCCGATTTACATTGTCCTTATTATACATTTAATGCCAGTACCGACAATAAAGCAAAGCTTAAAGAAATTATCGACTGCAGCGAGCAAAACCCCAATACCGTGATTATTGTTGATGAAATTCATCGGATGAAAAAAGATATTCAAGATTATCTTTTGCCGTTTGTGGAAAGAGGCGATATTACTTTAATCGGTATTACAACGATTAACCCCTATCACGCGGTTAATCCGGCGATTCGTTCCCGGACAATAATCTTAAAATTAAACGATTTAAATGAAGATGATCTGCGCTTGGCCTTTAACCGAACCCGGGCCAAACTGGATAAACCGCTTAAATTTACGGAAGAAGCCGAACAATATTTAATCAGTATGGCCAACGGTGAAATTCGGAGTTTAATCAATATGATTGAAGCGACCTACTTCAGTGTACGGCCGGGTGAAGTAGTAAATTTGGATTTTGTAAAAGCAATCATTCTTAAACCTTCGATCAATATCGATAAAAGTGAAGATAATTATTACGATACATTAAGCGGTCTTCATAAATCAATCCGCGGCAGTGATGTCGACGCTTCGCTTCATTATCTGGCAAAACTGTTGTCAGCTGAAGATTTTCTCCCCCTTATAAGAAGACTTTATTGTATTTGTTATGAAGATATTTCCCTCGCCAACCCGGCAATGGGACCAAAAGTAAAAGCGGCATGTGATGTGGCCCTGGAGTTGGGGATGCCGGAAGCCAGGTTGCCGCTTGCCAGTATTGTGGTCGATATGGCCCTATCGCCGAAATCAAACAGCTCATACCTTGCTATCGAAGCGGCCCTTAAGGACATCGAACAGGGAAAAAGCGGTACATTACCGCTTCACTTAAAAAACCTATATAGTTTTGATCCCCATCAGATCCCCTATAAATATCCGCATGATTATCCCGGGGCTTGGGTTGACCAGCAATATCTTCCGGATGCCATCCTCAACCGCAAATATTATTCGCCCAAACCTTCCAGCAAATACGAGGAAGCCTTGGCGGAAAGATATTGGGCAATTGAAGCAGCCAAAAAACGAAAACCAACAAACGACCGTTAACGGTCGTTTCTTATTTTAAATGATTTTTTATTGTTTCGATATCTTTTTTTGATACTAAAGCGGTTTGAATTCTTCGGGCTTTAATTTGACTTAAAAAAAAGCAATCGCCGGCCGCCTGGAGAAAAGTCGCATTATCATTATTAATGATTTTTTGGGAGAAAAAATTATTGTCAACTTTAAATACGAGTTTATTGGCGAATAAACTTAAAATAATACTTGTTACATACAGAACATCACGCAACACATAAACAACGGTAATACCGGCTTTTTCGCCTAACTGAATAATATACATTAATTTATTTTCAAAATACGAATATGTTTCTTTATCACAATCAAGGCGGTTAATAATAATGAATTTACGCTTCATGCGAAGAGCCGAACTGTTTTCGATATCAAGTTTTTTATTAAACTCATCAAGCGAAGAAACCCCGCCTTGATTAATCGTTTCCAACTTCTCGTCAATTTCCGCCACTACACCGTTTAAATATTCATTTACGTCTTCATCGGTTCGGGTAGGAATAATATCATGCAAAATAAATAATTCTTTTTTCGGATCATAAATCTCCATTTCGTAAATCGACAAATTTTCCTTTACAAATAAAGCAAAAATATAATAATTAATAAAATTTCTAATGCCGGCTTTTTCGCTGCCGATTAAAAGAAGATGGCCGTTCTGAGAAACGTCCAATTCACATAACTTATTTTCATAAGTAAGACCAAGCGGTAAAATATAATTGTTATGCAAACTGCTTTGTTTCATTAATAATTCCCGCATTGTTAGAATTTGCGGATATTTATTAACAATTTGAAGCATTAAATTACTTCCGTCTTGGGCGATAAGAATATCTTCTTCAATAACATTATTTAATCTTTCGACCAACTTTGTCGCATCAAAGTCAGTAAAAACGGTAAATTTGTAAGTTGTAACCTTATATGATACGGTTAAATCCAAATCACGATACTCAATGTGAAGATTATTATAAACCGAATGAATCAAACTCCGGGTTTCATAAGCCAATTTTTCCTGAAAATTATAATTCATTACATTTTGATATTCTTCCAGTATCTTTAGCGGAAGCTGTTGAGATTTACTAAATATATTCTTTTTTTCCGGCGTTTGACCGCGCCGCCCGATATCATATTTAAAAAACCGACTAAAACTTTTGCCTAAACG